>JAZRFC010000067.1:0-2758 GCA_045661145.1 Clostridia bacterium
CGGATTTCATTTATAAAATCAATTGCCTCATCCTGATTTTTGACGGGACGGCAATAGCCTATAAAACGGCTTTTCCGTTCAATCATTTCTGCTTCCGCATCATTTAAAACTGTTTTATAATCTTCCATCTGCCGTCACCACCTTTATCATTCAACTATATATTTCTTCAATCTTGCATAGAGGGCATTATCTGCAAGAATACGGATTTTTGTACCCTCTGCCTCGTAGCTTTCTTCTAATATAACTTCTCCGTCGTGAAGTGTTGCGGCAGTTTTACTGTCAGAATAGGGAATAAGAACTTCAATCTCCTTTTTCTTTCCGGGGAGAGCATCGTGAAGAAGCTCAATAAGCTCATCCATGCCCTCTCCGCTTTTTGCACTTACCGATACAAAATCCGTGTAATTTCCCTCGGGACGGGGAGAAAGGGGAGGAGCAACATCACATTTGTTGAATACTGCGATAATCCTCTGTGCCCTGCAGCCAAGTGTCTGTATCAGATTGTCAACAACCCTCATTTGACTGTACATTTCAGGGTTGGATGAGTCAATTACGTGAATCAGTACATCAGCAAGAACAGCCTCGTCGAGTGTAGACTTGAAGGCCTCAATCAAATGATGGGGGAGCTTGCGGATAAACCCTACTGTATCAACTATAACGGCATTTCTTCCGTCAGGTAGAGAAAGCTTTCTCATTGTGGGATCAAGCGTTGCAAAGAGCATATTTTCAGCAAGAACATCCGACTCCGTAAAGTAGTTTAAAATTGTGCTTTTACCTGCGTTTGTGTAGCCTACCAATGCGGCAACAACTACATTGTCCTTTTCCCTTCGGCTTCTCTGGAGTTCTCTGTGTGCCTGAATCTCTTTAAGCTCTGCTTCAAGGGAGTTTATTCTTCTGTGAATGTGCCTTCTGTCACTTTCAAGCTTTGTTTCACCAGGACCTCTTGTGCCGATACCACCACCCAATCGCGAAAGCTCAATGCCCATTCCCGAAAGTCGTGGCAGGGAATATTTAAGCTGTGCCAACTCTACCTGAATTTTACCCTCTTTTGAAATGGCACGCTGTGCAAAAATATCAAGAATAAGAGTACTTCGGTCAATGGTACGGATATGAGTGAAGTTTTCAATGTTACGAATTTGGCTTCCCGTCAGCTCATCATCAAAAATCAGAAGTGTTGCTCCCAAAGACTCTGCCGCAATGCGAAGCTCTTCCATTTTTCCCTCACCGAAATAAGTAGCAGCTTCGGGATGGTCCTTGTTCTGAATCATTTCACCCACAACCTCTGCCTGCGCCGTATAGGCAAGCTCCCGAAGTTCTGCCATAGATTCCTCGGTAGTGTCTTCAAGAGTGTTGAGTGCTCCCGTGTGAACTCCGCAAAGTATTACTTTTTCAATTTCTTTTTCCGTTTCGTGCACCGAAAACACCTCCGTATAGAATGCTTTCCACTGTAAATAATAATGAGGAAAGGAGAACTTTTTATGAGAAAAATAATCTATATTGCAATTACCTTTATTATTTGCTATTTTCTGAAACTTCAAAATATATGGCTTGGTTTTGTTCCTGTATTTCTTCTGATGTCCTTTTTTAAAACTGACAGAAATTTTTTGTGGGAAGTACCCCTTGCCGTAATGTTGTGCGATGTGCTTCTTATAATATTTTCCGAGGATTTGATACTGCTTGTCTACGTTCTTTCCCTTGTAAGTACGGCTCTGATTTCAATAACTTCAACAAGGAAACTTTTTTTCCTGTTTCCGATTATTATCCTTGCCGTAACAAACGAAAATATTTACACAGTTTCGGCATTGTGGGCATCGGTATGGTATGCTCTGCACTTTATACTTGGGTATTTTACCACAAAACAGTTTAATTTACAAGGATATAAATTATAATATATAAAAAAACAAACTAAAAACTGTTGAAATTTGCCTTAGAATAAGTTATAATTAACAATAATGTTACTGAAAGGCAGAATTACTATGGAAGAAAATAAGAATACCACAGTTGTTAAAATAAATGGTGCTGAGTACAGAATTTCCTGTGAGGCTGACGAGGAATATGTCCGTCATGTAGCATACCATGTTGATAAAAAGATGCGCGACCTTATTCTCCGTGATAAGAGATTGTCTACCTCTATGGCGGCTGTACTTACGGCAGTAAATATCTGCGATGAGTATATGCAGGCGCAGGATGATAATGAAAAACTCCGCGCACAGCTTTTAAAATACGCGGAAGAGGCAGGCGGAAGCAAGCTTGCACTTGATAAGCTTAATGCCGAGCTCTCCCGTCTTCGTGCAGAAAATCAGTCGCTCAAGATGAATGTAGTTAAGCTTGAAACCGAACTCAAAAATAAATAATTAAAAGGGACCGGCACATCCGTATGGTGTGTCGGTTGTATTGTGCTTATGAAAAATAGACTTGAACTTCTTGCCCCTGCAGGAAAGTGGGAATCCCTGGTTGCCGCTGTGCAAAACGGTGCAGATGCGGTGTATCTGGGTGAACAATCCTTCAGCGCAAGGAAAAATGCCGCCAACTTCACATGGGAAGAAATCAAAAATGCAGTCCGCTACTGTCACATCCGCGGAGTGCGTGTTTTTCTTGCACTCAATACCCTGATTGGTGAGGATGAACTTCCTCTTTTTGAAAAGTCGGTTGTAATGGCGGCAGAGTGCAGCGTGGATGCTCTTATAATACAGGATTTAGGTGCTGCAAAGATTGCAAAAACGGTATGTCCCGATATGCCTATACACGCCAGCACACAGCT
>JAZRFC010000068.1:0-7173 GCA_045661145.1 Clostridia bacterium
AAATATTGCCGCCATTGACAAGACAAAAAGTATGCGGATAAATTCTGCAGGCTGAACAGAAAGGCTACCAATTTTTATCCAATTTTTAGCACCTTTTGTAACTACTCCCAGAAGCAGGGTAAGTAAAAAAAGTGCCATAGATACACCCCAATAAATGAGGGTGTATCTTCTTAATTTCTTACGAAAAGCCTTGTAAAGAAACAATGCCCCGAAAAAGCATACTACCCCGCCAAGGTAGAGTACCATCTGCTTCATTCCGTTGGAAGGCTGAATTCTTATCTGCATAATGATCCCGATGGAGCAAAGCAGAGAAACAATTACAAACAGGTACGGGTCCCCCAAATCGCACAGGGTTATTATGACATATGTGACAATACTTATAACGCACATAATACCGCAAAGGATAACCATATTTTCCATCTGCATTCCATTGAGGTATATTACCGCTACACCCACAATATTCAAAAGAAGAAGCAATAAAAGAGGCTTTATGTTATGAAGTAACTTTTGCATAAAATTCACCTCTATTCGCTTTTAGGAGGAAGGACAAACAAGAAATTAACCCTGCCGATGGTAATCTTGTCACCGTCAAGAAGCTCTACGGCAGTATCCCCCAACGGCTCACCATTAAGAAATGTTCCGTTTGTACTTCCCATATCTTCCAGATAAAATTTGCCCGAAATCTTAAATATCCTGCTGTTTTTCATCGACATATATTTATCTGCAATGCTGATGTCACATTTTTTTCCTCTGCCGATAACTTCGTTATCCGATATTTCATAACTTTCATCCACAAAAAAGTCAAGCTTGTGCCTTAAATTTATAAGCTTGAGATATGCATCAGCAAGTCCCCCTGTCTTTTTTCTGTACATCGTGCGGATGTCAAGAAAAATCATCCTTATTATTGCATAGATAAACAGGTAAATTATAAAAACAAAGATATATGTCAGAAGTTGTGATAAAAAGAACGGCATAAATAATTCCTCCGTGAAATACTGAAGATTTCTAATAACGGCTATATATTATTTATTAATCCATTTGGGAGCTTTAGTATCTTCATCAATATGGTCAATTCTTTCAAAGGTTTCCGTCGAATAATCAATACCTTTTTTCCTCAGTGCAACATGACATCCGTCTTTAACCAATGTGTAAAGAACTGCAAATACAGGAACGGAACATATCATTCCCACTACACCGAAAAGTCCGCTTCCAAGCATAATTGAGAACATTACCCAGAAGCTTGAAACACCTGTTGTATCACCAAGAATTTTGGGACCGAGAATATTTCCGTCAAACTGTTGAAGCAGAATAATGATAATTACAAAGGTTATACACTTTAACGGGTCAATCAAAAGCACGAGAAATGCGCTGGGAATTGCCCCGATAAAAGGACCGAAGAAAGGTATGACATTAGTAACGCCAATAATTACACTTATAAGTGCTGCATAAGGTATATTTGCAATAATGAGAATTATAAAACAAAGTATACCTATTATCAGTGAATCAAATATTTTTCCTGTTATAAAGTTACCGAATTTGTCGTGTGTAAGTCTCCAGAATGCGATTGTGTTGTTAGCCTTTCTGTAAGACATTGTGCTGTAAAAAAGACGTTTGAATTGTGCAACAAATTTTTCCTTATCCTTGAGCACATACACAGATACTATTATACCTACCAAGATATTGAAAAGAACGGAAACAACGGCCCAGACACTGTCTGTAAGACCTGTTATCATTACATTCAGATTCGGAATCCAATCTTTTACCCCTGTCATAATTTTCGTAAAGTCCGTACTGAAATTCTCTGTAAGGTCCTGAATGTAAATTACTATTTCGGGATTTTCCTTCAGAATTTTATTTGCCTCTTCAACAATATGTGCACTGTATTCGGGTATTTTAGAAATAAGTGTTTCTATGCTCGCATACAGTTCAGGAATAATGAGTGCAAAAATAACAACCACAAACACTACTGAAACAATCCAGGCAAAAAAGATTGAAGTCCCTCTTGCAAAGCCCGTTGCACGCTTTCTGTTTTTCCTGAAGATTTTGTTAAACAGCGGCAACAAAAGAGCGTGTTCTATCACATTCACCAATGGATTGAGCAAATAAGCAAGAATCAGCCCGTATGTAATAGGTGCAAGACTTTTTGTAAAAAGAGCTATAATCTGAGACACCTTGTCCCACCTGTACAAAACAATGAAAAAAAGTATAGATGCGGCAATAGTCAGAAAAGCCGTTATTCCCCATGATTTATTTTTGTTTTCCCACGGTAATTTCATATGTATTCCTTACCTTTCT
Organism: Clostridia bacterium; assembly: GCA_045661145.1. Classification (GTDB taxonomy): domain Bacteria; phylum Bacillota; class Clostridia; order UMGS1883; family UMGS1883; genus UMGS1883. The sequence continues at coordinate 2,296 of JAZRFC010000068.1, forward strand.
CAACTAAAAACATTTTTCCATATATACTATACACTTTTTTAAAAGCAATTACAATAAGAAAGAATCATTTGTAATTAAAATGTCATTTAATGTTCACACAAAATTCTTTTTTTGGCGTTTATATATATTGAAAACGCTGGTGGAGTGTGATATAATTATTTTGTATTGGTTTTGAAAGGAGTGAATGGTATGGATAAAAAGGAGCATATTACATCCATTGGCGGAAGTGCCGTAATGGAAGGTGTTATGATGCGCGGTCCGAAGGAAATTGCAACTGCAGTCAGAAAGCCTGATGGTGAAATCGAAATTGACAGACGTGCCGTAAGCAGCCTTGTAACAAAATATCATGTAAATAAAATCCCCGTTATAAGAGGAGTGTTTGCATTCTTCGACTCAATGATTTCAAGTATTCGGGCACTTATGTGGAGTGCAGAATTTGTTGACCTCGAGGATGACAGCGAATCAAAGTTTGACAAGTGGCTTACCGAAAAATTTGGTGATAAAGTAAAGGATATTGTCATTTACTTTTCACTTTTTATATCGGTTATTTTTTCAGTAGGTTTATTTTTTGTGCTTCCCCATTTTATTACAAGTCTTTTGGAAAGCTTTATTAAAAGCAACCTTATTAAAACACTTATTGAGGGCGTTATAAGAATCGGTATTTTCCTCGGGTATGTACTTCTTGCATCCAGAATGGAGGATATCAAGAGTGTTTTTCAGTACCACGGTGCAGAACATAAAACAATATTCTGTTATGAAGCAGGTCTTGAGCTGAATGTGGAAAATGCACGCAGTATGTCAAGGCTTCATCCCCGCTGCGGGACAAGCTTCCTTGTGTATGTAATGATAATAAGTATTATCCTTTTCTCATTTGTTTCGTGGGGAAATATGTGGATAAGACTTGGAATGAAGCTTCTTCTTCTCCCCGTTGTTGCAGGTATCAGCTACGAAATTATCCGTTGGGCAGGCAGAAGCAAAAACAAGGTTGTCTGTGTAATAAGCCGACCCGGTATGTGGCTTCAGAAAATCACTACAAGAGAGCCTGATGACAGTCAGCTTGAGATTGCAATTGAATCAATGAAGGCTGTTCTTACAGAAAATAAAGAGGATGACAAATGGTAAGAGATTTGTTGAAAAACGCGGCAGAAAAGCTCTCCGAAAGCGACTCACCGATGCTTGATGCCCGTGTTTTACTTGCCGCCGCAATGGGAAAGAGAGATGCGGCACTGATATTTGAATATCCCAAGGAGGATGAGCTTGCTCTTTTTAATGAGTATATAGAAAAAAGAGCCGAGGGCATTCCCGTGGCATATATATTGGGAGAAAAGGAATTTATGGGACTTACTCTCCGTCTTAATTCCGACACCCTTATCCCCCGTCCCGACACGGAATGTCTTGTGGAAAAAATAATTGAAAAAAATCTGTTTTCCTCTCCGAAAATCCTTGACCTTTGTACGGGAAGCGGATGTATTGGAATATCCCTTGTACACTTTATTAAAGGCTCGTTCTGTGACCTTACGGATATTTCAGACAATGCCCTTAAAATGGCAAAAGAAAATGCAGAGATTAACGGTATATCGGACAGAACCAACGTATTTTGGCTTGATATCCTCTCTGACCAAATTCCAAAAGGATACGACATAATAGTTTCCAACCCTCCCTATATTGAAAGCGATGTTGTTAAAACTCTGGAGGTAAGCCGTTATGAGCCGAAAAGGGCACTTGACGGCGGATTTGACGGACTTGATTTTTATAAAGCAATTGCAGAAAAGGCATATACGGCACTTGAAAAAGGCGGTATGCTTGCCCTTGAAATAGGTTATAATCAGGGAGAGAGTGTAAAAGCATTGCTGAAAGATTTCTCAGAAGTCCAAGTTTACAAGGACTACGGAAATAACGACAGAGTAATAATTGCAATAAAGTAAAAAGGATTTCACTTTTGTGAAATCCTTTTTTATTCTAATGTTGCGTATTTTATTGACTGTTCTTCAAAATATTTATGTAGTTTTACGTTTTTAACATTGTCTATAAATAAATCAACATACTCGTATCCGTATTTTCTTTTTCTCATACTGCAACTGCTTATACAAAAAATATCTTCTGGATGCGTTCCTTTCCAACGGCTTATTACATCTTGGTATCTTCTTATCATAAACAGCATTGCAATATCATAGAACCCCAGAGCTTTGATTGCATTTATTAATTTTCTGAATTGCTCAGGAGTGAGGTCGGGACTTTTTATAATATCCATCATTTCCTTTGGGCAGAGTGCCTTAAAAACTTTCCAATCCTGCTTGGCCGCTTCTTTTACATGATTCATAGTAAAACCTCCTAAATTAAAAAAGTGCGCCAGCCGAGGCTGACGCACGAAAAACGTAGCCTCAACCTGTTGCGACGCAGTCCAATCCCAGAAACGGTATGGTGTCAAGGCATACATTTTTACCGAATAAAAATGTATACCGTTCCTGAGAAAAATATTCAACTACGTCGCAAAAACTATATTATCATATATTTTTAAAAAACACAACAACTTTTTATATGAAAGCAGAAAGGATTTCACAAAAGTGAAATCCTTTTTACTTTATCTTAGCTTTTTTTCCTTTTCGTTGGGTACTTTCGGAATGACGTATATCTCATTATAGCTTTCCGCCTCATATTCGTCCTCGGGAGGTGCATACATAAGTCCTGTACATTCCGTAGCTGATGCGACAGAATTTCTGTCACTTAACATATCGTAGTCAATTTCCTCTGGCTCGTAGTTTTTCTGAGGTTCGCTTTTATATTTCATATCAATCACCCCTGTTAGTATATATTATGGGTGATTTTTTTATTCTGTTAATAAAATTTTTCAAATTATTTAACACCGAAAAGCATTTCGCTGTAATCGGGATACGGCCAGATATTTCTGTCACAGATTACTTCAAGCTCGTCTGCCGCCGCACGGAGTTCTTCCATTACGTGGATTACGTTGTCACGGTAGAAGTTTGCCTTCATCTGTGTATCCTTTATGGTTTTAACCTCTGCAAGAAGCTTATCAAGGGCATCTGTTCTGTCAAGCATTCTGTCAAGGAGAGTTGCAGCCTTTTCAATAACGGACTCTTCATACTTGCAGGAAACTCCCTTTACTGCACTGCGTTTTGAATTAAGTGCAGAAGAAACCTCCCCGATAAATTTTGAAATGGCAGGCATAATATCCTTTCTTGACATTTCAATCATTGTAAGAGCTTCAATTCTTAAAATCTTGCGGTAATTATCAAGAAGCACCGCAAGGCGGCTCTTAAGCTCAACCTCGGAATATACACGGTGAGTTTCAAAAAGCTCAACATTCTTTTTATCAATAATTCTGGGAAGTGCATCGGGAGTAGTGGGAAGATTCAAAAGCCCTCTCTTCTCTGCTTCCTGAAGCCACTTATCATCATAGCCGTTTCCGTTAAAAATTATGCGTTTATGCTCTTTTATAGTCCTCTTTATAAGGTCGTGAAGCGCTGATTCAAAATCTGCCACATTTTCAAGCTCGTCTGCAAACTTACGAAGGCTTTCCGCAACGGCTGTATTTATAACAACATTCACATCGGAAATAGAAGATGCAGAGCCGAGCATTCTGAATTCAAATTTATTACCCGTAAATGCAAAGGGGCTTGTTCTGTTGCGGTCAGTTGTATCCTTTGGGAATTTTGGAATTACGTGTACACCAATTTTAATCTGTGTCTTTTCACGTCCGCCGTACTCCTTATCCTCTTCAATTGCTTCAAGGATTTCGCTGAGTTCTTCCCCGAGGAAGATTGAAACCACAGCAGGAGGTGCTTCGTGTGCACCAAGACGGTGGTCGTTACCGGGACTTGCAACCGATGCACGAAGAAGGTCCTGATAATCGTCAACTGCCTTTATAACAGAGCAGAGGAAAAGCAAAAACTGTGCGTTTTCGTGGGGTGTTTCACCGGGGTCAAGAAGATTCTTGCCCGTGCTTGTGGTGATTGACCAATTGTTATGCTTACCGCTACCGTTTACGCCCTTGAAAGGTTTTTCGTGAAGCAGACAGATTAAATCATGACGCTGTGCAACTTTCTGCATCATTTCCATAGTAAGCTGGTTGTGGTCAGCGGCAATATTTGTTGTTGTATATATGGGAGCAAGCTCGTGCTGTGCGGGAGCCGCTTCGTTATGTTCTGTTTTTGCAAGTATACCAAGCTTCCACAATTCCTCGTCAAGGTCATGCATAAAGTTCATTACACGGGGCTTTATTGTACCATAGTAATGGTCGTCAAGCTCCTGTCCCTTGGGAGGCTTTGCACCGAAAAGGGTTCTGCCTGCAAATACAAGGTCGGGGCGTTTATAATATGTATCTTTTTCAACAAGGAAATATTCCTGCTCGGGACCGACGGTAGTTTTTACACTTGTAACACTTTCGTGACCGAAAAGCTTCAAAATACGCATTGCCTGTCTGTCAATGGCTTCCATACTGCGAAGAAGGGGTGTTTTCTGGTCAAGTGCCTCTCCGCCGTAGGAACAAAATGCAGTAGGTATGCAGAGAGTATTATCCTTTATAAAAGCATAGCTTGTGGGGTCCCATGCTGTGTATCCGCGGGCTTCAAAGGTTGCACGAAGTCCGCCCGAGGGAAAGCTTGATGCGTCAGACTCACCCTGAACAAGCTCCTTGCCTGAAAATTCCATAATAACCTTGGAATCACCTGACGGAGAAATGAAACTGTCGTGTTTCTCCGCGGTAACACCTGTCATAGGCTGAAACCAATGAGTATAGTGTGTTGCTCCGTTTTCAATTGCCCAATCCTTCATAGAGTTGGCAACTACATTTGCAACATCAATATCAAGACGCTTATTGTTTTTGATGGCTCTTTGCATCAGGTCATAGATTTCCTC
>JAZRFC010000069.1:0-1739 GCA_045661145.1 Clostridia bacterium
GTCCATATGAGGGTTCCTCTGTGTTTTCCTCATATCTGCTCTTCCCGAAGCTGAGGTCATAATCCCACAAAGGTCCCATATGCATTTTTCCGTCTCCGCTGTCCTTGTAAATATACGCGGAGCTTGAGAAAAAGTCCCTCGCCTTGGTAAATTCATTCATGATGTAGTAGCAAGCCACACTCTCGCCGTCAACATAGTCGGAGTACACTTTCCCCGTATTGGGGTTTACACCGCCGTTATATACGGCATCCTCATACTCCTGATAGTAGGAGGCAATGTAATTCATTTCCTCTTTGGAAGCAGATTCGGGGCTTTTTACAACCACGTACTGACCGCGGGTAGTACGGAAGTAACAAACCTCCTCCAATGCACGGTTTTCGTAATCCATTTCCAGCAAATAACCTCCCGAAACGTCCTCGGGAGACTTCATATTTTCACAATAAGTGAAAAATGCTCCGTTTTCCGTAGAGGAAGTTCCTATGGGAAGTTCTTCTGTGTCCGTGCCGTCATTTTCTTCGTTATTTATTTCTTCAAGGTCTGTTATATTGACTCTTCCCTCGCCTACCTCCACCTTTTCGGAAAGAAGATAGCTTCCGCGGTATTCTCCATCGTAGTACAAGTCTATGTGCGTGTTTTCTATATTGACTTCCATTCCCATAGCTTTGCCCAAGCCCAGAGCAATGGAGTTATTCATCAGCGAAAGGTCAAGATAGTTTGCAAGGAGAACCCATGTTTTTGACTTGTTTTCGGGATTTCCCGTCTGAAGCAGGTCAACCTTGGTGTCGGTTTTTATCTGATAGGGCTTTTTCTCCCATATCCATGTGCTGTTTCCCCGACCTTTTATCTGAGTCAATGCCCCTTGATGCACCAAGGTACTGTCCGCTTTTAAAAGCACCATTCTGCCCGTTGCTTTATTTGATTTGTCCACACTTGCTTCTACCCATTCACGTCCCTTTTCTTCGGGATTGTCACTCACAAGGAAAAAAGAGGGTACACTTTCCGAAAAAAGAAAGCGTATCTCCCACGCATTTTCTCCATCTGTAAATTTAAGCCTGTAATCATCATCTTCACAAAAATCATTAAGGTTTATCTTCTTTCCCGGAAAAAATGCTTCCTTTTTTAAAGCACCTTCCATATATATATTGGAAGAACTCCCCGATCCCGAGAAAAGTGTGAGGCTTTCGGGCTTCACCGATGAGGGAAGCACCATTGTGTTTTCATCGCCAATTATCTGCACTGACACTCTTGTATCAGGATTACTGCTATCCCCAAAGGTATAAATATCTGGTTTGTCAGATGCATAAACTGTTACTCCGAAAAGTAAAAGTGCAATCAGTATTTTTATAAAATTATATTTAAAGTATCGCATACAGTTTCCTCCACGATTTTTCATCTTTTTCTATTATACAATAAAAAAAAGTCTAAATCAAGCTGTAAAAACTTTACTATTTTTTAATTTGCCGTGCGAGAATAAAAGAGCTTGAAAGAGCAAAAGAGAGAAAACAAGAGTATTTCCTTTATAAATTAAATTATTTTCAAAAAAGTGTTGACAAAAGGTTTTTTCTGTATTACAATAACTCTTGCTGAAAAAAGAAATTATTATTTTTAGGAGGAAAACCACATGAAGACCACTATGGAAAAAGCAGGTCAGGTTCAGAGAAAATGGTACATTATCGATGCAACCGGTAAGAGTGTTGGTCGTGTTGCTGCACAGGCTGCAAGCATCCTTCGCGGTAAGG
>JAZRFC010000070.1:0-30632 GCA_045661145.1 Clostridia bacterium
CTATTTTTCAATACAAGTATCTCTTCTTCATACATTAACATGTGTCTATAGTTTCTTGACATAAAAATACCTCCTATGGTTTTTTCATTATACCATAGGAGGCTCTTTTTTTCTATTGTCCGTTTTTACTGGACTTGTTCATAGTTGCCAAAGCTTTTTATTATTTAATTTCGTATCCGCCGTCACCTATATCACATACATAGAAAGTGGGGGCATAGCCGATTTTTTCTGTATAGTTTTTGCCGACCTTTTCTTTGAATTCGTCGACAGCTTCTTCCTTAACAATGGAAACTGTGCTTCCGCCGAAGCCTGCACCCGTCATACGGCTGCCGAGAACACCGGGGATTTTCCACGCCTCGGAAGCCAGAGTATCAAGCTCTTCACCCGTAACCTCGTAAAGGTCACGGAGTGAAACATGGCTCTCATTCATAAGCTTTCCGAAAAGCACAATATCACCGTCTGTAAGTGCCTTTATACTGCGGAGAACCCTGTCGTCCTCGTTTATTACGTGTGTAACTCTGTTTAAGATGATTTCATCCTTTATAAGGTGCTTGACACTGTCAAACATTTCAACTGTTACATCCCCCAGACAGCCTATTTCGGGAAGTGCCTCTTTAAGAATTGCAAATCCCGTGTCACACTCGCTCCTGCGCTCATTGTATTTGCTTGAAGCGAGGGAGTGCTTCTTGTTTGTGTTTGTTATAACTAATTTACAACCGTCCATCTTAAGCGGAACAAGCTTGTAATCCATCTTTTTACAGTCAAGGAAAATTGCATGGTCTTTCTTTCCCATTGCTGATGCAAATTGGTCCATAATGCCACAATTTACATTGCAGTAGTTATGCTCTGCCGCCTGACCGATAAATGCCATTTTAATCATATCAACAGGCTCTGTGATACCGTTCTTCTCATTGGAAAGTGTTGCAAATGCAAGTGCCGTTGCAACCTCAATTGCTGCCGAGGAGGAAAGTCCTCCTCCGTGGGGAAGAGTGTCATCATAAAGCATATCGCAGCCTACAATGTCGTACCCCTCTTTCAAAAGTTCTACACACACACCTGCCTGATAATTACCCCACCAGAGGTCACGATAATTATCGAGATTATTTATATCCATTTCAATCATATCGGGAAGGTCGGTTGCTTTCATACGGATTTTATTTCCGTCTGTTACCCTCAGCGCAATTGTTGTACCCATAGTAAGTGCCGCAGGGAAAACAAAACCTCCGTTATAGTCTGTGTGTTCGCCTATAAGATTAACTCTGCCCGGAGAAGAAAAGATTCTGATGTCTTTTTCCTCTCCGCCGTACAGTTTTATAAATTCGGATTTAATTTCATTAGGTGTCATACTATACCTCGCTTTTGTGATTCAATATACTTCTTATATGCCGCGCGAAGTTCCTCGCTTGTAGCTTCGGGAGCAGTGGGGTTACAATGTGCCCACGCACCTGTTTCGCTGGATGCGTTAAACTTCTGTTTTTCCGCACTTCGCATAGGCGGAAAGAATTCTATATGGAAGTGGTAGTAATCGCTTGTATCGCCGCTGTTAACGGGACCCTGATGCATACACATCATATAAGGGAAAGTGTAGCCGAAAAGATTATCAAGTGTTCCTGCCGCTTCTCGTACAGCCTTTGCAAGATTATCCTTTTCTCTGTCTGTAAATTCTGTAAGATATTGCTTATGTGCTTTGGAAGCAATATAAACACCGTAAGGATATTCAGAGAAGAAGGGGAGGAAGCATATGAAATCCTCATTTTCAAAAATGATTCTTCTTCCGTCTTTAACCTCGTCATTTAGCATATCGCAGAAAAGACAATGTCCCGTTTCTTCAAAATGTTCCTTACTTGAAGAAAGCTCAAGCTCAAGTTTTTTTGGAATAAAGCCGTATCCGTAAATCTGTCCGTGGGGATGGGGCATTGTAACACCTACAACATCACCGCGGTTTTCAAAGATAAATATGTACTTGATTTTTTCATCCTGACTAAGTTCAGAAAATCTCTCTGTCCACAGGTCTACAAGTTTTCTCACATGAGTTTCGGGAAGCTCAGGAAGAGTAACCGTATGTTCAGGAGAATACAGTATAACCTCGCATTTTCCGTAGGACGGGGCAGTTTTATAAATAGATGTTGCCACATCGTCCATTTCGGGAGGATTCTGAGAAAGTGCAGGAAAGTCATTATCATATTTTAATACATCAAAAGATGCAGGGACCTTATCATTATCGGGACCGGGGCAAAAGGGACACCAATCCTTGGGCATCTGCGGACGATTCTGTCTGTGAGATGCTACCATAACCCAATCTTTTGTTAAAGGATGCCAACGTAATTCTGCCATTTAATACCTCTCCTAATTATATATTTTTTGTTAATATTGAAAGAAATTCTGAATAAAATGTCTGCGGGTCGTTTTTGAAAGCAGCACAAATTTTCTTCGCCATAATTTCTTCACTTACTGAAACCGATACCTTGAACATATCGTAATTACCCTCGGAAATTCCTAATGTAACGCTGTATTCAATATCATTTACCTTATCGTAATCAGCCTTGATGCTAAGTGCGTTTCTTAAGTCTTTAATCTTTATTTTTATAGTACGCAAAAGTCTCTCACGCACAGTCTTGGGAATTCGTTGTGAAAAGAACTGCAATGCCTGAATACCCTTTTCGGTAAGACTGTAAAATCGTGCATCGTCTTCAATGTAGTAGGTTACAAATTCTTCTTCCTCTAATTCTCCCATTTGTTGCTGCAGGTCAAAGTAATTGATAAACGGCTCAACAGCAAGAGTATCAACTATATAGGAGTTGGGAACGGGCATTTTAAAATTGTCAATAATAAATAGTGCAATAAGTTTTACATCTACTTTTTCGTCAAAAGAGTAGTCCAAGGAAAAAGCCTCCTGAAATGTGTTTTATTTGTCAGAAGAGTTCCTTTTTTCAATGAACTCCTCCTCTAAGTTTATCAAAGCACCGTTTTCATCAATAACGAGTTCTGGCTGGGCGTATTGAACGGGGAAAGCTTTGGATGCAACAAAGTTAACGACAACCAGCGTTATGTAGATAACAAGTGTGTCAACAATAAATCCTGCAATAAATACCTCCATAAATTCAGAAAATGAGGTAAGAGGAACATTAGAATAATTATAATGCAGAATATATTCGTATATAGGATAGCCTATAAATATCTTGTATATAATTGCCTTCAGCAGAACATTTACTACAACGGAAACTACAAGTCTTGTAACTATTGATTTTGACAAGAGGTCTGTAAAAAAGCCCCTAAAGCGTGTTCCAAACCACATAGCCTTATGTCTGTAAAGAATCCAACCGTGTAAAAATCCCGCTATAGACGCAAGAATTACATAGCCGATGAAAAAACCGTTGTCAGGGGATACAAGCATCCTTACAAGACAGCAAAGTGTAACACTGATACAGCTTGTAACGGGTCCGAAGAAAAATCCCAAAAGAGCATTTACAATGATGTCAAGACTGATTTTTATTTCGCGGATATCCTCGCTGATTGCAAAAGAAAATTCCAGATGTCCCGTAACTCCGAGGATTATGTACAGTGCAACGAGAAAGATAATAACGATAATAGTGGAAGGTGCACGCAAATGGCTCAGAGAACTAAGGAGCATTGTTTTGCAATTTCCAAAATAGTTCTGAAGCATTTCCAAAATAACCTCTTTGCGGCTGGAAAAACCGTTATATCTGGCATAACGTGGGTCAATGTCGTTTTCTGTCATGTTGGCGGCAAATCTTGAACCTGCAGCCTGCTCATCATAGTGTTTTTTGTTATTACTACTCATAAAAATCTCCGTTCTGCTCAAAGGAGCGTAAGTGGTTTTTAATGATTCCGAGTATATCTTTTTATATTATATAATATATGTAGACCTTTTTCAACATCTTTTTAATTAAACTTGAACTTTTTTGCATACTGCAGATGCAGGGCATAGGTCGCATTTGGGATTTCTTGCCGTACAATATGCTCTTCCGTGGAGTACAAGCCTGTGACAAAAATCGCTGTGCTTATCTCTTGATAAAAGATTTTCTGTATCTTTTTCAACCTTAACGGGGTCAGTTTCATTGGTAAGTCCCACTCTTTTTAAAATCCTCTTTGCGTGGGTGTCAATAACCATGCCCCCCTTACCGAAAATATCACCAAGTACGAGATTTGCAGTCTTTCTGCCCACTCCTGCAAGGGATAGCATATCTTCCATATTATCGGGAACTTCTCCGCCAAAATCGGAAAGTATCCTCTTACAGCAGGCAATAATGTTTTTTGCCTTGTTGTGGTAAAATCCCGTAGACTTTATATCCTGCTCCAATTCCCTTAATTTTGCATTTGCAAAGGCTGTTGCATCAGGGTGTTTTTTAAACAAATCCTTTGTAACTATGTTAACCCGTGCATCCGTGCATTGTGCCGAAAGCTGAGTTGCAATAAGAAGCTGCAGCGGTGTTTCATATTCAAGAGAGCAGATTGCCTCTGGATAAAGCTCTGCCAATATATTATAAAAAGCTTCTGCACGTTCTTTTTTTCGCATATAATCACCTCTTAATTGTTATTTTATCATAAAAGACTTGTTTTTCAAAGAAAAACTTTGTATAATAATACTTGATATTTCTGGAAAGGAAGAACACGCTATGAGAAGTCCGTTGGCAGACAGAATGCGTCCCCAATCGCTTTCAGATGTGGTTGGTCAGAAACACATCTTAAGCGAGGGAAAAGTTCTTTACAATATAATACAAAGCGGCGAAATTCCAAATATGATTTTCTACGGTCCGTCGGGCACGGGAAAAACCACGGTAGCAAATATAGCCGCAAAAAATGCCAATAAGCCACTCTACAAGCTTAATGCAACAAATGCTTCTGTTTCGGATATAAAAGCCATATTGCAGGAAGCGGAAACGATGCTCGGTGCAGAGGGCGTGATTCTGTATCTTGATGAGATACAGAACTTCAACAAAAAACAGCAGCAGTCACTTCTGGAGTGCATCGAAAACGGAAAAGTAACTCTCATTGCATCCACTACGGAAAACCCCTATTTTTATATATACAATGCCATACTTTCCCGTTCAACGGTTTTTGAATTTTATTCTGTTGATACAGATGATATAAAGGAAGCACTTTATCGTGCCAAGGATACTCTTGAATTTCCCGTAATACTGCAGGAAGATGCGGCAGAGCATATCGCAAGAACCGCCTGCGGTGATGTGCGTAAGTCCTTAAATTCCCTCGAGGTTGCCGTAATGGCGGCAACTCCTGACGAGAATCAGAATATTGTAATTGACCTTGCTCTTGCGGAGGAAGTTACGATGAAAAAGGCTTTCCGTCACGACCGTGACGGTGACAGCCACTATGATGTGTTGAGTGCTTTTCAGAAAGCAGTGCGGGGAAGCGATCCCGATGCAGCTCTTCACTATATGGCGCGGCTTGTTGCGGCAGGGGATTTGCAGAGTATATGCAGACGAATCCTCGTTATGGCGGCAGAGGATATAGGGCTTGCATACCCCAATGCCATTGTTATTACAAAGGCGTGCGTGGATGCGGCACTCCAGCTCGGTTTCCCCGAAGCAAGAATACCTCTTGCGGAAGCGGTTATAATGCTTGCAACAGCTCCCAAATCAAACAGTGCTATCTGTGCCGTTGATTCGGCACTTTACGATGTGCAAAGCGGAATTATGGGTGATATTCCGACTCATCTTAAGGATGCCCATTATCAGGGGGCAAAGAAGATGGGACACGGAACGAACTACAAATACCCCCACGAATACCCCAATCACTATGTAAAACAACAGTATTTGCCCGACACACTTCTCGGCAGAAAATATTATAACTACGGCGAAAACAAGCTTGAACAGCAGACAAAAGCATATTGGGATAATCTAAAAAAATAGGAAAAGCGGTCAATTGACCGCTTTTGTTTTTTTTATTGCCTTAAAACTGTTGATAAACTGTGTAACATCTTCACGTCTTAATATGTCGCGTATGACGGTTTTTCTTTTTCCAACGGTTATCAGCATTTTCACGCTTTTGTTATAGCCTTTAACCCGAACCATATGCATTTCAAAATATGAGTGATGCTTGCTTTCATATTCGGCTCGTACAGAATAAAAGGCGTTTTCTTTTCTTTCTTCAATCTTGCCGTGAATAGTATACATATTCTCCTCTTGCAGGATGGATGTAAAATCATTATAGAGCGTGATAGGGGCATCACATTCCTCTGTGTAAACCTCAATACAGCAGTTTTTTTCCTGCGTAGTAAATACAAGTCCGTTGTTTTTAACAGGGCAGAAATCCTCATCCACAACGATATAAAAACTTTTTGGAATTGTAAAGCTGACTCCTTCAATACCCATTTTAGTGTCCTGATAAAGTGTAAGCATAGTGTTTCCCTCCAATATGTAATTTGATTAAAATTAAAAAAGTGCGTAGCTCCCTTTTTCAAGAGAAACTACGCACCAAAAAACGTAGTGACTCTGTTTCGAGAAAGTTTGCTATAACTTTAAATTATCCACACTTACTTACACCACATAAGAGTATGACGAAACAAGAGTGTACGCTTTTTGCAATAGCGTACCTCTTACACGGTGTAAATATTCGATTAAGTGTGGTTTTAAAATTATAGCATATTTATTATAACACCGATTTGGGAAAGTTACAATATATTTTATAAAATTTCCATAAAAAAGCCCCTTTTGCTTGACAAAAGGGGTCTGTTTTATGCCATTATTTTATCCTTGTACTTCATCAATGTATTGTATCCAATATCGTACATTTCCTGAATTTTTTCAGAACGTCTTTCCGTTCTTTTCCACTGAGAGGTATCAATTTCGGGTGCAATCAGTATAACTTTACCCTCTTTTTCAAGCTCCAGAAGCCTATTGTGAGTGTTGTTATACATTTCGGTACGGTTTTCAAGTGCCTTTTTAAATTCGGGATATTTTCTGTAAAGAAAACCGCTTATATCAAGTGCTTTCTCAGGCTCTTTTTCGTAACTGCGTTCACGGGTGATGATGACAACAATTTTGTCGCATTCCTCATCAATCGCTTTCTGGAAAGGGATTGAGTCTGTTATTCCACCGTCCATATAAAGCTGATTGCCTAACTTCACGGGCTGAAACATAATGGGAAGAGCACAGCTTGCCACAACGGTTTTCCACTTTCTGTCCTCGCTTGTAACGGTATGATATTCACTTTTCCCCGTTTCAAGGTTTGTAAGTGCGGCAACAACCTTGCACCCTGATTTGTCGTAAGCTTCGCTGTCAAAAGGAACAAGCTTGTTGGGAAGCTCGTCAAAGACAAAATCTACGTTATAGTAACTGCGTTTTTTAGGGTTTATAAGATGCCTTAGTCCCATATAACGCTTGTCATTAAGGTATTCAAGCCCGATTTTAAGTCCCCTGCCTCGTTGATTTGAAACAAAGGAAATTCCGTTGGCAATACCGGCAGATGTTCCTACAAGATAATCTGCCTTAAAGCCTATATCAATAAGAGCGTCAAGTGCACCCACGGTAAAATACCCACGGCTTGCACCGCCCTCTAAAACAAGTCCTGTTTTCATAAAATTCACATCCTGTCTATATCCTGTTTTATCTGTGATTTCAGTTCTTCTATACTGTGAAATTTTCTTTCTTCACGAATGAATCTTAAAAATTCAATTTTGATTTCTTTTCCGTATATATCATGGTTAAAATTAGGAATATATGTTTCCGTGCGGAGTGGCTCTCCGCCTACTGTGGGATTTATTCCCGTATTGGTAATAGCTGTGTAACTGTCATTTTCTATCGTTACAAGAGTTTTATATACACCGTTTTTAGGGATAACGGTATGTTCATTAAAAAATACATTTGCCGTGGGAAAGCCTAACTTTCTTCCCAAATGCTTTCCCTCACACACCATTCCCGAAAGGGAGAAATTTCTCCCGAGAAGCTCATTTGCAGACTCTATGTTGCCCTTGGAAATAAGCTCTCTTATACGGCTGGAGGAAACACTTTCACCCAAAAAGGTCTTACAGTCACACACCGTAACCTCAAATCCGTACTGCTTTCCCAATTCCTGCAGAAGCTTGGTGTCACCTTTTCCGTTTCTTCCGAAACGGTAGTTATATCCGCATACTGCACACTTTATGTTATACTTATCCACAAGTATTTCCTTTACAAAAGCTTCTGCTTCCATTGAAAGAAGCTCTCTGCTGAGTGGAAGAAATTCCGTGTCAGCCCCCAGAGATTCAATGATGTTCTTCTTTTCCTCATTTGTTGTAAGATACTTTACCTTGCAATCGGACAGAAGCTCCATAGGGGACGCATCAAAGCTTAATGCAATGGGGGAAAGACTATTCTTTTTTGCATAATCTACTGCAAGAGAGATAATTTTTCGATGTGCAATATGCACCCCGTCAAAAAATCCCAATGCTATTGAAGAGGGAGATTTTTTCATTTATAAAACCCCTTTATAAGTCTGAGACATTCTCTCTCATCTATAATATCTGCCTGAGAAAGAGCAATAAACACTCCGTTTTCGTCGTAAACACGGTAAAAATTACCGATTGTTTTTCCTCTGTAATATATGGAAACTCCGTTTTTTACACGGTCAGCCTTTTTTTTGTCGAGTTTAATGGAATCATAATTCTCAAAAAATGAATCAAGGGGAAGAATAGCCTTTTCAACCTCACCTTTTTCACTGAGTGCCATAAGCTCCTCGGGAGAAATTGATTTTTCAAGAGTAAAAACACCTGAAGCAGTTCGCTGGAGTGACTTTATACAGCCTCCGCAACCCAGAGCTTCACCAATATCCGAAGCAAGTGTGCGGATATATGTACCTTTACTGCAATGCACATTGACGGTAATTTCGGGAAGCTCAATTTTCTCAACCTCAATTGAAAAAACAGTTATATCACGGGCTTCTCTCTCAATTTCCACACCCTGTCTTGCAAGGTGATAGAGACGTTGCCCGTTTACCTGAATTGCACTGTACATTGGGGGTATCTGCTTTATGTCACCTGTAAATTTCTTTAAAACGGCATATATTTCTTCCTCGGTTACATTAACGGGATTTACTTCGAGGACTTCGCCTGCCATATCAAGAGTATCGGTTTTTGTTCCGAGCAGAATTGTTGCACGGTAGCGTTTATCCTCTGTGGTAAGAAAATCGGAAGCCCTTGTAGCAGGTCCTGCTAAGATAGGCAGAACACCGCTTGCCTCGGGGTCAAGAGTCCCCGTGTGACCGACTTTTTTCATATCAAGTGCCTTGCGGACTATTCCCACACATTTATGGGAGGATATTCCAACGGGCTTATTCAAAATTATTATTCCGCAATAATCATTCATTAAAGTTTCTCCAATTCCTCTACAAGCTGTCTTTCAGCCTCTTCAATGGAAACACCGCTAAATGTACACCCTGCGGCTTTCTTGTGACCGCCGCCTCCAAACATTCGTGCAACGGGTTCAACACTGTAATCCCCCAGACTGCGGAGGTTTACCCTGATGTCACCGTCGGGAAGCTCTTTCAGAAATGCACTCATCATAACACCGTCAATGCTTCGGGGAAGCTGGGCGAGTGCATCGGCATCTGTTTTGTCGGCATTGTATTTTACCATTGTTTCGTTGGTAAGCTTCGCAGTAGCAATTGTACCGTTTTTATATAGCCTTATGGAATCAATTGCCTCTGCCTTTAGTTTAAGCTGTGTCAGGCTGTTCCTTTCATAAAGCATACTGCAAAGCCAGGTCGTGTTTATTCCCGTATCGGTAAGTGCAATTACAATTTCATAAGTGCGGCGGTTTACCGACGCATACTGCAAGGACCCCGTATCTGACGAAATCGCACAGTAGAGATAGCTTGCTATCTCCTGCGTTAAATCAAACCCGCCAAGCACAAGCATTTCATAAATAAGCTCGCCCGTGGCACTTCTTTTCGGTTCTACATAGCTGACACTGCCGAAAGGAGCTGGCTGATAGTGGTGGTCAATGCAGACTGTGTTTTCCTTTTGGGCAAAGAATTTACCCCACAGACCTATTCTGTCAGCACTTCCTACGTCAACGGCACAGTAGCACTCATAATCGGGCGCAGATACCCCGTCGGAATAGGGGATAACGTCCGTGTCAAGGATGGAAAGATGCCTTGAAAGGGGAGTTTCCGTAAAAACATCGGATTTTATACCTTTGCTGCGGAGAGCGCTCCTTAGTGCCATTGCACTGCCTATACAATCCCAATCGGGGTTTGTATGCACAAATATAGCAACTGATTTACTGTTTTTCAGATGTTCTATAACTTTCTTCATAAAGAAGTTCCTTTCGGATTTATTTGCTGATATCGTTTAAGAGCTTGTTGATATGTGCGCCGTATTCAATGGTGTTATCAAGCTCAAAAGTAAATTCGGGTACAGCACGGAGCTTGATACGGCTTCCAACCTCACGGCGGATAAAACCTGCCGCCGCCTTAAGCCCCTTTATAGCATCATGCTTTTCCTCGTCTGTTCCCATAACGGAAATATACGCCTTTGCATAACGAAGGTCGTTTGTAACATTTACATTGACAACGCTTGTCATCATGGGGATTCTGGGGTCTTTAAGCTCTCTTATAATACTGCTTAATTCCTTTTTTATTTCTTCATTTATTCGGTCTGTTCTTTTAAATGACATAATATAGCCCTTCTTTCAAAAATAAGTAAATGAGGTTTTTTCCTCATTTACTTATTTTGTCTTTGTTTTTAAATAAAATGTGCGATTATCTCTTAACCTCTTCCATGATGTAACATTCGACTACATCGCCCTCTTTAATGTCGTTGAAGCGCACAAATCCCATACCGCATTCGTAACCGCTTGCTACTTCCTTAACGTCGTCCTTGAATCTCTTAAGTGAATCAAGCTCACCCTCGTGGATAACGATACCGTCACGAACAATTCTTACACTGCAGTTACGCTGAATCTTACCGTCTGTAACGTAGCAGCCACCGATTGTACCAACACCGCTGACCTTAAAGGTCTGACGGATTTCCGCGTGACCGATAACTGCCTCACGGAAGGTAGGAGCAAGCATACCTTTCATAGCAGCTTCAATTTCTTCGATAGCTTCGTAGATGACTCTGTACATACGCATATCTACCTTGTTAAGTTCAGCCGCATTTCTGCCGCCTACGTCGGGACGTACATTGAAGCCTACGATAATAGCATTGGAAGCAGATGCAAGTGTTACGTCGCTTTCGGTAATAGCACCTACTGCACCGTGGATAACTCTTACACGAACTTCCTCGTTGGAAATTTTTTCAAGGCTCTGTCTTACAGCCTCAACACTACCCTGAACGTCTGCCTTAACGATGATATTAAGGTCCTTAACATCACCCTGCTGAATCTGGCTGAAGAGGTCATCGAGGTTAACTCTCTGTCTTGCTTTGTTAGCCTCGTCTTTAATTTTCTGCTTTCTCATCTCTACAACGTTACGTGCAGCACGCTCGTCTTCTACTACATAGAACGGGTCGCCGCCGTCAGGAGTTTCACTGAGACCAACGATTTCAACGGGTGTAGAGGGAATAGCTTCCTTAATTTTCTTACCCTTATCGTCAACCATTGCTCTTACACGACCTACTGCCGTACCTGTTACGATAATATCTCCCTGACGGAGAGTACCGTTCTGTACAAGAACTGTTGCAACGGGACCGCGGCCCTTGTCGAGCTTCGCCTCGATAACAGTACCTCTTGCGTGACGGTTGGGGTTAGCCTTAAGCTCTTTTACTTCTGCGGTAAGGAGTACCATTTCAAGAAGTGAATCAATATTCTTATGCTGTTTTGCACTAACCTCTACGCAGATAACGTCACCGCCCCATTCTTCGGGAACAAGACCGTGTTCTGTAAGCTCCTGCTTAACTCTGTCGGGGTTAGCACCCTCTTTATCAATTTTGTTGATTGCTACGATAATGCTTACCTCTGCAGCCTTTGCGTGGTTGATAGCCTCAATTGTCTGAGGCATAATACCGTCATCTGCTGCAACAACAAGTATTGCAATATCCGTAACAAGTGCACCGCGGGCACGCATTGCTGTGAACGCTTCGTGACCGGGTGTATCAAGGAAAGCAATCTGATTTTCGTTGATATTTACCATATAAGCACCGATGTGCTGTGTAATACCGCCTGCTTCGCTTGCGGTAACGTTTGTACTTCTGATTGCGTCAAGAAGACTTGTCTTACCGTGGTCAACGTGTCCCATTACGCAGACAACGGGGGGACGGGGGAGAAGGTCCTTTTCATCATCGGGAGCCTCTGCATCACTAAGGAGCTTATCCTCTGCTGTGATGATGATTTCTCTTTCAACCTCTGCACCCATATCCTCTGCAATAAGTGCAGCAACATCATACTCAATATCCTGAGTAATAGCCGCCATAATGCCAAGTTGCATAAGGCGTTTGATAATTTCGGTAGCCGCAACCTTTAGCTTCTGTGCAAGGTCACCAACGGTAATTGTATCAGGAATAACAACGTGAAGAGGTTCTTTCTTTTCTTCTTTCTTGGGCTTGGGCATCTCAGGTTGCTTGGGCTGATTCTTCTTCTGAGGCTGCTGCTTGTTCTTATTCTTCTTAACACGCTGTTTGCCCATTTCTGTATCCTTCATCTCGGGAGCAAGCTCTTCAGCTTTTTCCTTTGCAAGCTGCATATCAAGGTCAACTGCGTTTGTTCTTGTATCAACATAACGAACAGTCTTTTTTGTTGAAATTTCCTCTTCGGGAGCATCCTCTGCAGAAACTTCAGTAGAAGAAGCTTTTTCCTTCTCCTTAGCCTTTCTCTCTTCTTCCGCCTTTTCTTGCTGAGAGTTCACATACTCCTCAATAGTTGAGCCGTCGTCAAATTTCTGTGTGTAGTATTCCATGACAAGGCTCATTTCCTCCACATCAAGTGATGCGGCAGTACTCTTTGTAATTCCTGCTGCTTCGGAAAGCATTTTTACAATTTCCTTGCCGGGGATATTTATATCTTTTGCAATCTGGCTGATTTTCTGTTTTGCAATCATTTCTGAACACCTCCGTAAATTTTAACGATAGCCTTACCAAATCCCTCATCGCATATTGCCACAACGGGCACATCCTTTTTACCTGTTGCACGGCTTAAGGATTCCTTGTCAGAATAAAATATGAGGTCAGTATTCCATTCCTTGCATTTTCCTTCTATTTTCCTGCGGTTACTTGCCCCCATATCTTCTGCGGCTACTACAAGGCAAGCCTTTCCGTCATTAAGTGCCTTTTCGGTCATAAACACACCAAAGCTGACTTTACCTGCACGGACTGCCATACCCAGCATACCAAGTAATCTATCGTTCATTAAATCAGTTCCTTTTTTATAGTTTCTTTAATTTCCTGGGGAAGTGCGCCCTTAAAAGCCCTTTCAAACGAACGCTGTTTTTCGAACTTTTCACGGCAACCGTCACCCTTGCATATGTATGCACCACGTCCGGGAAGCTTTCCCGACACATCTACCGAAAATTCTCCGTCTTTTTTAGCAATTCTTAAAAGCTCGGCTTTCGGCTTCATTTGTCTGCATACAACGCACATTCTGAGTGGAGTGGACATTACGCCTCAGTCCCCTCATAGTCCTTGTCGCTCTTAATATCAATCTTCCATCCTGTAAGTCTTGCGGCAAGACGTGCATTCTGACCTTCCTTACCAATAGCAAGGGAGAGCTGGAATTCAGGAACGATAACAAGTGCGGATTTGTTCTTTTCATCAATTTCAACGCTTAATACCTTTGCAGGATTGAGAGCTGCACTGATATATTCTGCAGGGTCCTCGCTGTACTGGATAACGTCAATCTTTTCGTCGTTAAGCTCTTGAACGATTCCTGCTACACGGATACCCTTCTGTCCTACGCAAGCACCTACGGGGTCTACATTGGGGTCTTCAGAGAATACTGCAAGCTTACTGCGGCTGCCTGCTTCTCTTGCGATGCTCTTAATCTGAACTGTTCCGTCTGCTATTTCGGGAACTTCCTGTTCAAAGAGCTTCTTAACAAGACCGGGATGTGTTCTGGAAACGTTAAGGTTCACACTCTTGGTGGTCTTCTTAACTTCAAACACATATACCTTGAGTCTTCTTCCGGGGGTGTAATCTTCACCGGGAATCTGCTCGGAGGGGGCAAGAAGTGCCTCCGCAGTACCGAGGTCAATCATAATTCCTCTGCGGTCAAGCTTTTCAACCTTACCACTCATAACATCATTTTCTTTGTCGCTGTATTCATCATACATATTTCCGCGCTCTGCTTCGCGGATTTTCTGTACAACCATCTGCTTTGCTGTCTGTGCGGCAATTCTGCCGAACTTTGCAGGAGTTGCTTCAAAATCAACGCTGTCACCGATTGAGTAACGCTTATTTATAGCCTGTGCTTCTTCAAGTGTTATTTCTGTAAAGGGATCTTCAACTTCTTCTACAACGGTCTTTGTGCAGTAAACACGCATATCGCCGTTTTCACGGTTAACCTCTGCAAAGCAGTTGTAACCGCTGCCGAAATTTTTCTTGTAAGCAGTAACAAGTGCCGCTTCAAGAGCTTCAAACATAACTTCCTTTTTGATGCGCTTTTCCTGTTCAAGTGCATCAAGTGCGAGAATAAGTTCCTTGTTCATTTTTTCTTAAACACTCCTATCAAAATTTGAATGCAAGACGGACGGAAGCTGCCTTGCTTTTTTCAATTGTAATCTCTTTATCGTTTTCCGAAACGGTAATAATACCGTCAGAATAACCTGTAAGTACACCGCTTATTTCCTTTTTGCCGTCAAGAGGTGCAAAAAGCTTGATTTCAATTTCTTCACCCATTACCTTTTCAAAATGCCAATCACGGGTAAGAGCACGGTCAATACCGGGGGAGGAAACCTCGAAGATATATGCCTCTTTGATAAATGTCAGGTCATCGAGAAGCGGACTTATTTCACGGCTTACATTTTCGCAATCCTCAATAGTTACACCGCCGTCCTTGTCAATGAAAAGACGGAGAAAATACTCGCTACCCTCTTTTTTGTACTCGGTGTTGTAGATATATACTCCATGTCTTTCACAGACCTCTGTGGCAAGCTTTTCAAGCGCTTCATCAATCTTTGCCAAGTTACCATCCCTTTCAGAATTTGGTTTAATGTTTTATGTTTAATATAATGCGAAAGAGTGGGTTTTTGCAACCCACTCCTTCGTTTATGTCAAAGGTATTATATCATCTAAATATATAGAATGCAAGCTTTTTTTGAAAATATCACAAATTTTGTTCTTTCTGCACCTTTCTAACAAAAGGTTTTTCAAGTACTCTCTTGAATGCAATGAATTTTCCCTCATTGCCCTTGTGCAACGGTTTTGTCAGAATGGCAAAGCATCCTGCTCTTTTTGCACCCCATACATCAGTAAAAATCTGGTCACCGATAGCGGCAATTTTATCCATAGGCAGATTCATTTCTTTTGAAGCTTCATTGTAGCCGTGTCTTTTAGGCTTTAATGCTTCGTGAACGAAAAACTCCACACCTATCTTTTTCGTAAAATTCTTTACTCTGTCATACTTGTTGTTTGAAACCACGCACAGTTTGAGTCCTGCTGACTCAAAAAACCGAAGATGTGCCATAGTTTTTTCGTCGGGAATGGGGACATCGTGACCGATAAGGGTATTGTCAATGTCAAGAATAATTCCCCGAATTCCTTTTTCTTTAAGGTATTCGGGAGAAACATCTTTTATATTTTTAAAATATGCATCTGCGTAGAAATTCTTAAACATTGAATTTCCTCCAATAAAAAAGATATTGTTGTGCAAAACCGCTGTATGAACCAAACTGTGATTCGCCAAGCTTTTTTGCATCCTTTGAATCAAACTCTTCCTCCATAACCCTCTTTATCCACACGTCGGCAGGGAAGAGGTCATATTTTCCAAGGGAAAATAAAAGCACACAGTCACACACCTTGTCACCTACACCGTAAAGGGTGAGAAGCTTTTCCCTTGCGGAGGGCGTGTCAAGAGTATCAAGAATGTTTCCGTCAATATTACCGTCTTTAACAGCCTTTGCGGCTTTAAGTATATATGACGCACGGTATCCTACGCCTAATGCACGGATGTCCTCCTCGGAAAGCGAAGCAATCGTTTCAGGAGTGGGAAAGGAGTAGTATGTCTTTTCTTCAAACTTAATTTCTTTTCCGTAAAGTCTGCATAGCTTGTCCACACAGTTTTTGATTTTGGGAATAGAACTTCTCTGGGATATTATAAAGGAAATAAGTGCTTCAAAAAAGTCCTGTCTGAGAATCCTTATTCCGTTTCCGAATTTTACAGCCTTTTCCATGGTGGAGTTTATATTCACCGCATTTTTTACGGCAGAATAATCTCTGTCGGCATCAAGGTATCTTTTCCAGAAACTTTCATAATCAGCAGGAGTAATACCCTGTATATTAACAGTACTTCCCTTGGCTGAAATCCTTACCGCCTGAGAATTGGCAACACCTATATAACTGTCGTCGGGCTGTTTTTCCCAGCGAAAGCATTGTCCACAGTCAAAGGTGTGTTCGGGGACAAAATCTTTTATCTCTACTATCATCTTATTACCTCTCGTGTTTTCTCATTGGTTTTTCAATCTCCGAAATAACCCTGTTTATAAAATCGTCTTCTTCAGCTTTTCTGTGAGTTTCAAAAGATAGGGAACAAGCTCTTTTCAGCCAATCTGCTGCACTTTTCATAGAAAGCTCCTTTTCAATAATTGCGGAAAGTGCCAGAAGAGAGGAGAACAGAAACGTATTGTCCATTTGCTCATAAGGAAAAGTCTGCCTTGTGTAAATTCTCCCCTTATCCGTATAGATAATCGAGTACCCTTCAGGAGCAGGGGATGAATAAAAACCTCCCATATAACCTATATGCATCTGCAGAATTTTTGCAGCTTGCTCTGTTGTAAGCACTGAATCAAATTCAGGTATGGTATTTATGCAGATAAGAAGTGCTTCATCGAGGGAGAGATACACTCTCTCAATGTGAAGAGATTTGTCAAATGAACAGCTAACTGCATCTTCAAGAAAAGAACCAAAATCACCATCACTGCAAACGGTAAGCTTTTTCTTCCTGTCAAGAGAAAGGTTCGTGGCAATTTTTACAGCCCTGCTCAAATTTTCACGGTTTAATATGTGTGAACAGATAACCCCGTCTTCTTTTTCTTCAATATAACCCGAGGATGAGGGATGGCAGATTGCACAGTTCTTTAAAAAGTGTACCTCTGCATATTCTCCAAGAATGTCTTTAAAAATTATGTCTTTCTTCTTTTTTGGTATGTCACTCTCTGCAAAAACAGCATCATTTTTCTGAAATTCATCGAAAATCAAGTAGCGAAAAGTGTCTGTACAAGGGGGAGAGGTGTCTGCCTGCAGATAGGTAAATACGGCACTTTTTCTGAATTTACGAAAGAGTGCTTTGATTACTTTTTCACACTTTATAAGCTTCGCCCTCTGCAGGGGAGTGTTATATATAAACAGAAATTTACTACTCACAAACAATTTCTCCGTCTTTCATCGTAATGGTTACTTCATTTTTATAGGAGCCGCTTATTATAATGTCCGCAATCTTATCTTCAATCTTGCGGCCGATAAGCCTCCTTAAAGGCCTTGCACCGAGATGCTCGCGTACAGCTTCGTTTACAAGAAGTTCTTTTACCTCGTCAGTTACCGAAAGAGAAATGCCCTTGTTTTCAAGCATTTCGGAAAGCTCAGAGAGCATAAGAGCAAGGATTTCTTTCATCTCGCTATGGTTAAGCTCGTCAAACACTATGATTTCATCAACACGGTTGAGAAATTCGGGACGGAAAATGGCTTTAAGCGCACGGTTAACCTTTTCCTTGTTTTGCTTGGAAATGCTTTCCGCAAAACCAATTCCGCTTCCTTTCCAATCGCTTCCTGCATTACTTGTCATAACAATGACGGTGTTTTCGAAGCTCACTACTTTTCCGTGGCTGTCAGTTATTCTGCCGTCATCAAGTATCTGGAGCATAATGTTAAGCACATCGGGATGTGCTTTCTCAATCTCGTCATAAAGCACTACACAAAAGGGCTTTCTTCTTACCTTTTCTGTAAGCTGACCTGCATCGTCGTAGCCTACATATCCGGGAGGAGAGCCAACCAACTTTGAAACGGAGTGCTTCTCCATAAATTCTGTCATATCTACACGGATAAGAGCATCCTCGCTGTCAAAAAGCTCTGTTGCAAGCTGTTTTACAAGCTCTGTTTTACCTACGCCCGTAGGACCTACAAAAATGAAGCTTGCAGGACGGAGCTTTTTGGAAAGTGCAGCACGGTTTCTGCGAATTGCACGGCTTGCTGCACTTACTGCTTCGTTTTGACCTATGATACGCTTGTGAAGTCTTTCTTCAAGACCGAGAAGTCTTTCCGTTTCTGCCTGAGTGATTCTTTGAACGGGTATTTTCGTCCAGGATTCAACTACATATGCAATATCATCGGGAGTCAGGCTTACATCTGAAAGCTGCTCCTTAAGATTTTCAATCTCCTGACGGAGAGTGCATTCACGGGTTTTGAGTTCCGCAAGCTTTTCGTAATTCTGCTCGGTATTTTCTTCCTCGGAGGGTGTATTTTGTTCTTCAATCTGTGCTGCAAGTCCGGCAAGTTCCTTTTCTGTGCGTGCTATTTGCACAAGAATTGCATTTTTAAGATTTGCACGGCTTCCTGCTTCGTCAATAAGGTCAATTGCCTTGTCGGGCAGGAATCTGTCAGTAATATATCTTCTGGAAAGATTTACGGCTGTATTTATAACCTCATCGGAAATTTTAACCTTGTGATAATTTTCGTAATAACCCTTTATTCCGCGGAGCACCTCAACAGTTTCTTCGGGAGAAGGCTCCTCAACGACAACCGTCTGAAAACGCCGTTCAAGGGCAGAATCCTTTTCAATGAATTTTCTGTATTCGGCAAGGGTGGTTGCACCTATTACCTGAATTTCACCTCTTGCAAGGGCAGGTTTGAGGATATTAGCGGCACTCATTGCACCCTCAGCATCTCCTGCACCAACAATATTGTGAAGCTCGTCAATTACCAATATAATGTTTCCGAGCTTTTTCGTTTCCTCTATAATCCCTTTAAGTCTTGCCTCAAACTGACCACGATACTGTGTGCCTGCCACAATTGCGGTGAAATCAAGGAGATATACTTCCTTGTCGAGAAGCTTTTCAGGAACATTTCCTCTTACTATTCTTTCTGCAAAGCCCTCTGCAATGGCTGTTTTACCCACACCCGGTTCACCTAAAAGTGCAGGGTTATTTTTTGTACGGCGGTTAAGTATCTGTACAAGCCTTTCTATTTCACGGTCTCTTCCTACTACCATATCCACTTGACCACTTTTTGCTTTTTGTGTCAGATTTGTGCCATAGGTATCGAGAAGCTTTTTCTTCTTTTCGGTCTTGCCTTTATCCTTACCTTTTTTTGCAGACTTTTCGCCATCTTCAATTCCGTTTTCGGGTTGGGACGGAGGAAAACCTCCGAACATATTGGAAAGAAAGCTTGCAAAAGGGTTTGCTTCTCCATTAGGAGAACTGTCCTCGTTTTCGAATATCTCCATCATTTGTGCTTCTAAGTTTTCCATATCACCCATATCAAGACCGCCTGCCATTTGTTGCATGGTGTTAATACCCAGCTCTCTTGCACAAGGCATACACAATCCTTCATTAACGGTTTTTCCGCCTTCCATACGGGTTACAAATATAACAGCAACATTTTTGTTGCAACGGGTACATAACATCAATTTCAATTCCTTTCATAAGGGCTAAAAACTATTATAACATACATCATATTCTAATTCAATCAAAATATATAAAATTAACATTTAGTACAAAAATACAAAATGTAGTGCATTTTCCATAAAAAAATGACAGGATTTACACATTTTTTTGTATTTTTGTATTGCACTTTTATTTTATGTGTGGTATGATAAAAACAAGTATAGGAAGGAGGACGATAGAAATGAAAAAAAGATTTCTGTCCGTTATCATTGCACTTTGTTTAATATTCTCCTGCGCAGCGCTTCCTGCGTTTGCAGCAGGCACATTCCCTGATGTACTTTCACCCGACCATGATTGGGCTGCAAAGCAGATTGAGGAAATGACAGACCTTGGTATTATAAAAGGTTATACAGATGGTACATTCAAGCCTGACAAGGCTATAAGCAAGATTGAGGCGGTTATTCTGTTTGCCCGTGTTGCAGGATATTCAAACAGCGCGTACTCCAAAATAGCAGATCTTGCGTATGAAAAATATCAGTATCTTCTTCAGGACCTTGATATAGAATCTTACAACTCTTTTAAAAGAGAAATTTCTTTCCTTGTTTACAAGGGCATTCTTAAGGAAGATGAAATTATAGAATATCTTGAAAACGGAAAGTATCAGGAAGAATTTCCGCGTAAGGATGCGGCAATGTTTATCTCCAACTTTATGGATGCGGAGATAGTAAATACATTCCCCGATCAGCTTGATTTTGCAGATAACTCCAGCATCAGCTATGACGATGCCGGCTATATAGCATACGTAGTTAACAATGGATTTATGAACGGTGTACAGAGCGAGGACGGAAGCATCATTTTCGATGCCAATGGAGCCCTCAGCCGTGCGCAGGTTTGCGTTCTTCTTTACAGAATAATGGAAAAGCTTGATATGAGTATCGAAGCAGGTGTTGTTAATTCTGTTAACCCTGACAGCGGTGTTATCAATCTGACCATCACAGACGATGCTGTTAAGGAATATGCAGTACCGGCAGGTGCGAAAGTTCTTATTGACGGAAACAGTGCAGATGTTTCATCAATCCTTTCCAACAGCGATATAGTAATTGTGAGATACGGCAGAGAAATTCAGTTTGTTGAAACTATCAGCCCTGAATCAAGTAAGACTATAAGCGGTACTGTCCAGAGTATTGCTGTAAAGGATAGCTATACAAGACTTACCCTTACTCTTGACGGAACTGATGAAGTTGCATCTTACTATGCAGCTCCCGATTATAAAGTAACTACAAATGGTGTTACAGATAGTGTTAATTCTATAAAGACAAACGATTATGTGGTTGTAAAGCTTTTGGGAACAGAAATCGTTTCCATTGACCGTGTAACAGCAGAGGCGACCGTTCAGGGAACAGTTAAGAACATTAACCTTGAGAATCCCATAACAATTGCAGTTATTACTGTGGACGAGCTTACAGATGCAGAAAATGTGTTCAACTATAAGCTTGCATCAAATGTGGCAATACGCCGTGACGGAAACAGTGTATCCCTCCGTGAAATATATGCAGGTGATAAAGTTGTTCTCACAATAAAGCGCGGTGTTGTAAGCAAACTTGTTGCTACAAGTACAAAGGGAAGTAATTCCGGCACAATCACAGCTATCAAAATTGCAACACAGTCTTCACTTACACTTGCTTTCGGAGGAGAAGAAAAGGAATATTCCATTGCAATGGATGCAACATATATGGTAGCAGGAGAAAGCGCATCAATCTATGACCTCAGACTTGGCAATGTAGTTAAGGTTACTCTTAGCGGTGACACCATAACAAAGGTTGAACAGAGTTCTGATTCAGAAACAACATCCAAATCGGGTATTGTAAACGAAGTAAGTACATCATACTACTATGTTGAAATTACAAACAATAATGGCGTTGTTGAAAAAGTATTTGCAAGCAAACTTGGAAGTACTATAGGTGCTAAGATTATCAATGGTGCAACAGGCAGAGAAATGAATTTCAAAGACATCAAGAAGGGCGACCAGATTATAGCTACCGGTGCATACACCAATGGCTCATTTGTAGCTGTAACATTCGTTGTGACCCCCGCAATCAAATAGTAAATAAAATGAAAGGTTCTCACCCTCGTGGTGAGAACCTTTTTTGTATACTTAGTCCTTTTTTACAAACAAAAAACAAAGGTACCAACTTGCGTCAATACCTTTGTTTTTTTATGGTGCGAGAGACGGGACATCGTCAGAATACATTATGCTCGTGCAGTTCTGCTGACACAGAACTTTGACTCGCTAAAAGTATTCTTCCTCTCCGAAAAGATTTCGCTATGCTGCTATCTTTTCGGCTAATTATTGGGTTCAAGCCCCATCTCTTTTTTTACAAACAAAAAACAAAGGTACCAACTTGCGTCAATACCTTTGTTTTTATGGTGCGAGAGACGGGACTTGAACCCGTATGGTCTCCCACACGCACCTTAAACGTGCGCGTCTGCCGATTCCGCCACTCTCGCATATTGATGTGTCTTCCGTGACAACGTAGATAATTATAACAGAGTAGTATTGGATTGTCAACATCTTTTTTCAAAAAAAACAAAAATTTTTGCATTGTAATTTATATGTGCAAAAATGTCATTGAAGATGTTATGCTCTGTTGTATTTTGTAGTTGACAAAATATAATTATATATGTTATTATTACTAAGTATGGTGATGAACGTGTGTAAGTAGGATTGGCGTATCACTTCCGAGAGAGGGGGAGTCACGGGCTGAAAGCTTCCCTGTAGTGTGTCTGTCTGAATTTCAGCACGGGAGCTTTCCGTGAAAAGCCATGTGCGTTAAGCGGAACGTGATACTGCGTTAATGTATAAAAGTGCAGGGCATATTTGCCTTGAATAAGGGTGGTACCGCGAGAACTCTCGTCCCTTTGTGGACGGGAGTCTTTTTGTTTATTGTGAATTATAATTTTTATATACATTATTAAGGAGGTTATTCGTATGAACAGTAAAGTTAATGACATTAAAAAGCTGTTTGACGAAAAACTCGGCTCAGTTACTACTTCCGAGCAGGTTGAGGAATTAAGAGTTGAGTTTATGGGAAAGAAAGGTCTTGTAGCCCAGCTTATGGCAGAGCTCAAGAATGTTCCCAACGAAGAAAAGAAGGCATTCGGTCAGGAGGTAAATGTTCTCAAGCAGGAAATCGAAAAGAAAATTGCGGAAAAGAGAGCAGCTATCCTCGAAACTGAACAGCAGAAGCTTATCGATAGCGCAGAACAGTATGATGAATCCCTGCCTTATGAAATCAAGACAGGCTCATATCATCCTATTACACTTGTACAGCGTGACCTTGAGAGAATATTTACCTCTATGGGCTTTTCTATCGAAAACTATTCTGAAATAGTAGACGACTATCATTGCTTTGAGGCACTTAATATTCCCAAGCATCACCCTGCCCGTGATATGCAGGATACCTACTATCTCAGCACAGAGAATCAGCTTCTCAAGACTCATACTTCTGCGGCACAGAATGCCATTATGAAAAAATACGGTGCACCTCTCCGTGCAATTTTCCCCGGCAGATGCTTCCGTAACGAATCTACAGATGCGTGCCACGAAAATACATTTTTTCAGATGGAAGGTATAATGATTGATAAGGATATCTCAATTTCCAACCTTATCTACTTTATGAAGACAATGCTTTCCGAAGTATTCCAGAAAGATGTTACAGTTCGCCTTCGTCCCGGATTCTTCCCCTTCGTGGAACCCGGTTTCGAGCTTGACATTAAGTGCCTTAACTGTGGCGGTGAGGGATGTCCCTCTTGTAAGAACTCCGGTTGGCTTGAGCTTTGTCCCTGCGGTATGATTCATCCCAATGTACTTGCACACGGCGGCATCGATTCCGAAGAATATACAGGCTTCGCATTCGGTCTTGGTCTTACAAGACTTGCAATGATGAAGTACGGTGTTAAGGATATCAGAACATTCAACAGCGGAAGTCTTAAGTCACTTTCGCAATTCAAGAATGAGTAAGAAAGGGGGAGAAGATTAATGTTAGTTTCAATGAATTGGATAAAAGAATATGTTGACCTTACAGGAGAAGACCTCGAAAAACTCATTATGAAGTTTACCCTTTCTACTGCTGAGGTTGAAGATATTTACTTTAAAGGTAAAGAAGTAAATAATGTTGTAGTTGGTGAGATAGTTTCCTTTGAAGCTCATCCCAACTCCAAAAAGCTTCATATATTAAAGGTAGACGGCGGCGACAGAATCTACGATTGTGTATGCGGTGCTCCCAATGCGGCACTTGGACTCAAGGTTGCGTTTGCAAAGGTTGGCGGAAGTGTCCCCGGTCTTGAAATCGCAAAAAGAGAAGTTGCAGGCTATGTTTCTGAGGGTATGTGTTGCAGCGAGGCAGAGCTTGGTATAAGCGACGAAAACAGCGGTATTATGGAGCTTGACCCTGCCCTTAAGAATGGTACAGACCTCAAGGAAATCTTTGATATAGATGACGTTGTATTTGAAGTGGATAACAAATCCCTTACAAACCGTCCCGACCTTTGGGGTCATTACGGTATTGCACGTGAATTTGCGGCACTTACCAAAAAGGAGCTTAAGCCTCTTGCTCTTACAGAACCCGTTTACGACGGCGACAAGAAAATCCCCGTAAAGGTTACGAGAGAAGACCTTGTTTACAGATATTCCTGCCTTGAGGTTTCAGAAATCAAGGAAAGTGTCAGCCCCATGAATATGCGTATCCGTCTTTACTACTGCGGTATGCGTGGAATTAATCTTCTTGCTGACCTTACAAACTATATGATGCTTGAACTCGGTCAGCCTACACACGCATTCGATGCAAGAAAGATTGATTCTATCAAGGTAGGTACTCCTGACAGCGATATGAAGTTTACTACCCTTGATAATACAGAAAGAGAAATTGACAAGGATACACTCCTTATCTATAACAACGACACTCCCGTTGCAATTGCAGGTATTATGGGCGGTCTTGATTCCGAAATAGTTGACGGAACAACCTCCGTTGTGCTTGAAAGTGCAAACTTTGACGGTGTGTGTGTCCGTAAGTCAACTTCAAGACTTGGACTCCGTACTGATGCAAGTATGCGTTACGAAAAGATTCTTGACCCGGAAATCACCCTTACTGCAATTAAGAGATTCCTCAATCTTCTTCTTGAAATTGACCCCGGTGCCAAGGTTTCATCACAGATTACCGACGAATATGTTAAGAAGTATGACACAATAGACCTTTCATTTACAAAAGCGTATGTTGACCGTTACACAGGTATTGACATTCCCAATGAACAGATTCTTTCAACTCTTAATCTTCTTGGTTTCAATGCAAAGCTTAATGGGGAAGAATTCAGTGTAACAGTACCCTCCTGGCGTGCAACCAAGGATGTTACCATAAAGGCAGATGTAATTGAGGAAATCACCCGTATTTACGGTTATGACAACTTTGAAATCACTACAACAAGAAGTGCTCTTGTTCCCGTAAGGGAAACAGTTATGCACCGCGACAGCGAATGGATAAAGGATATTCTTGTTCAGCGTTATATGATGAACGAGGTACATTCCTACATCTGGTGCGACGGCAACAAGTACAAAAAGCTCGGTATTGATGTGGAGGAAAATGTAACAATCCTCAACATTGCAACTCCCGAAAACGGTACTATTCGTAACAGTATGCTTCCTACGCTTCTCACTTTTGCATATGAAAATAAGCAGTACGCACCCTCCTATGGAATTTTCGAAATCGGCAGAGTGGTTGAGGGAGTAACAGAAAAGGGAGAAGCTAACGAAAGACAGCATCTTGGAATCACACTCTTTGACAAAACCTGCAGTGAAAAAGAGCTTTACTTCAAGGCTGTTGAAATTGTAAGATATATTGCTGACCAGCTTCGTCATACACAGCCCAAATTTACAAGGATTGCTCCAAATCACGCTTGGCAGCATCCCAAGAATACTTCTGAAATCTCAGTAAACGGACAGAAGATAGGTGTCCTTTGCACACTTCATCCCTCGAATCTTAAGAAGATTGACAAGAATGCGGCAGTTGTTTGTATCGAGATTGATATGGCAGATTTTGAAAGCTCAAAGGCTACTGCACTTAAGTTTAACGAGCCTTCAAGATTCCCGGGAGTGGACTATGACCTTTCCCTTGTTACAAATGGCAAGAAATACAGCGAAATTTCTTCCGCGTGGGAAAATGAAAGCATTCCCGAACTTGACGGAGTGAAGCTTGTTGATACCTATGAGCTTGACGGTGAGATGTCAATCACTCTCCGCTTTGCATTCTCCTCCTCCGAAAGAACTCTTTCTATGGAAGAAATTCAAAAGCACATTGACAAGATTATTGCAAATCTTACAAATTTGGGCGTAACACTCAGAATATAAAAGCGATTAAAGGTATCTTCCTCAGGGAAGATACCTTTAATTTTGCCAAAAAGTTGACAATTGCTTTAAAATATTATAAAATAAATAAGAATGTGCAATAAGATTTACAGGAGAAGATATTATGTTTTCTAAAAAATATTCAACTACCTTGCAGATTAATAATTTGAAGCGTATTGTAGTAATGCTGTTTTGTGATGTTTTTATCATAGCGGCATCGGCATTATTTGCGGCAATGTTAAAAAGAAATGATTTTATTTATGACCCCGTATCTTTTTATGCAGGAAAGTACAGAGAACTTATCCTTCTCATTTTTGTTATGATTTCATTAATGGGACTTGCGGGAAGCTACACAACCAGCTGGAGATATGCTGAGTATTCCTCCTATGTCTATATGTATGTGGCATCCTGCGGAGCAACCGTCTTAACATATGCCCTTTCACGAATTTTGGTTTTAAAGGAGCTGAAATTTGCTTTTTCTGACTATATCCTTATCGGGCTTATTTCAACCTTCGGTTTTACAATAGAAAGGTTTATGGGAAGATATTTACGCATTTATTTAAGACGCAGAATTTTAAAGAGAGAAAACGCAAGAAAAACCCGTGTTATGATTGTAGGTGCAGGTGATACAGGTTCTGCTCTTATAAGAAGTATGCGTAAGGATACTATGCTGTATCCCGTAGTTGCAATTGATGATGATTCCAATAAGCACGGTATGGTTATTTCAGATGTGCCGATTATAGGCGGCAGAGATAAAATCCCCGTTGCTGTAAAGGAATATAAGGTAAAGGAAATCATTATTGCCATTCCCTCGGGAAATGTTAGTCAGCACAATGCCATTATGCGTATTTGCCGTGAAACAGGGATAAAAACATCTACAATCCCCTCCCTTTATGAGCTTGTCAGCGGAAAAGCCAGCATAAGCCAGATTCGTGAGGTTACTCCGCAGGACCTTCTGGGAAGAAATGAGGAAATTATTGAGGGAAAGGATATTTTCGGTTACATAGAAGGAAAAAACATTATGGTTACGGGAGGCGGAGGAAGCATCGGAAGTGAGCTTTGCCGTCAGATTGCCAGATTCAATCCCAACAAACTTATCATATTTGATATTTATGAAAATAATGCATACGAACTGCAGCAGGAGCTGAGAAAGAAGTATCCTGAGCTCAGGCTCGAAGTTCTTATAGGTTCTGTCCGTGACAGGAAAAGGCTAGAGGAGGTTTTTGAAACCTATAAGCCGAAGGTTGTTTTCCACGCTGCAGCACACAAGCACGTTCCTCTTATGGAGGACAGCCCTGATGAAGCCATTAAGAATAATGTATACGGAACATATAATGTTGCATCAACCTGTGAAAAATTCGGTGTTGAAAGGTTTGTTCTTATTTCAACTGACAAGGCTGTTAATCCCACAAATATAATGGGTACAAGCAAGCGTATTGCAGAAATGGTTATGCAGAGATTTGCACTCAGCCAAAAGAAAAACGGCGGAAAGACCATCTACGCGGCAGTTCGTTTCGGTAATGTCCTTGGAAGTAACGGCAGCGTTATTCCTCTTTTCAAAAAGCAGATTGCAGAGGGCGGACCCGTAACGGTAACACATCCCGAAATCAACCGTTTCTTTATGACAATACCCGAAGCGGCACAGCTTGTAATGCAGGCAGGTGCACTTGCTGGGGGCGGTGAAATCTTTATTCTGGATATGGGTGAGCCGGTTAAAATCGTTGACCTTGCAAAAAATCTTATAGAGTTAAGCGGACTTGTTCCGGATGTTGATATCAAGATTGAATTTTCAGGACTTCGTCCCGGTGAAAAAATGTATGAGGAAATTCTTCTTGATAAAGAAAAGCACGCGGCTACAAAGCATGATAAAATATTTATTGAGCAACCTATAAATGATCCCGACAGGCTTATTAAGGAAATATTTGAGCTGAGAGAGGGTCTTTCCTGCGAAATACCTCTCTATGACGGTATGATTGAATGGTTCAAAAAAGAAATTGTTACAAAATAACAAAAGCAAAAAGCCCATAATAAAGCCAAGGGCGGGAATAAAACTATAAAAATATTTTAAAAATTTTAAGAAATTGTTACAAAAAAGCTTGCAATTGTTACAAAAAAGTGGTAGAATGTATCAGGCAAAAGGGAAAAGTATGTCTTTTTTCCATTAAATTCTATTTATCATTTGGAGTAATTGTATGTCTTTTATGAAAAGGTTAAAAAGAATAGTTGCCCTGGCGGCACTTATGATTATGACCGTAAATACCGCACACGCGGAGTTTTACTCAGTTCCTCAGGAATTAAACGGATATGGGGAGAAAATTTACACCTCAGCCCGTTCCTATTTTGGAAGAAGAAGCTTCAGCGGTTATTGCGGAACATATGTAAAGTGTCAGCTGAGAGCTATGGGTATTTTTGAAAATCAGTACGATGTTCACGGTAACGGAAATCAGTGGTACGCAAATTTTGAAAATGTAACACAAACCAGCGGCGGATACTATGTGTATAGAGAAAGCGGCAGTGACTGTCTTGATAAGCTTCAGGAGAAGTATGGTACAAACCTTAAAAATATTGTACTCAGCTTTCCTATACAGTCAGGACGTTCCGCGGCAAGACCGGGTGCAGGCCATGCCTTTGTTATTTATGAAATTCGTGACGGTATTGCTTATTACTCAGAGTCATTCGGATTTGGTAAATTCAGAGAGGGGCAGGTTATAGCAGAGGATATAGATTCTCTTTTAACCAGATACACAAGACGGCACGGTATTTTGACCGGATGTGTAATGCTTTCCGAAAAGGAAATTCTTTCCCAAGAAGATGAATACCTGAAAGTTGTTGAGGCATTTATATCAGCTTTGGAGAGTATGTCCGAGAGTGTTATAGTTGCATAAAATTTGTTAATGATTAATTCCCGTGTTTGTACACGGGAATTTTTTACAAAATGAAAGAATACGGAGATGATTTCGATGAAGAAAAAAATCATATTGAGCATTACTCTTGTAATTGTTTTAGTGGTGGCTTTCCTTGCACTTACCATGTTTATGGAATACACACGCACAACTTCTTCCGACAAAACTGTTACTGTGCAAATCCCCAAGGGTGCTTCAGAGAAGAAAATTGCAGAAATTCTCAAGGATAACGGAGTAATTGACTACGAAATCACTTTTCGCTTTAAAATGAAAAATTCTCCCTATCGGGGTAAGCTGAATTACGGAAAATTTGTATTGAACAAGAATATGTGTCTTGATGACCTTATTGAAACTCTGGCAAAGCCAGGTGAATTTGAAAAGGGCATTACCATAACAATTCCCGAGGGTTACAGTGCTGAAAAAATAGCCTTGTTGTGTGAAAAAAAGGGCATATGCACTGCAGAAGAATTTTTGAAAGAGCTGACCGAGGGTAAGTTTAACAATGATTTTATAAAGGATATTCCCGATAAAGATGGTGTAAAGTATAAACTTCAGGGCTACCTTTTCCCAAGCACATACAATTTCAGCAAGGATGCGGATGCTTCCAGGGTTATAAACACACTTCTTTCGGAATTTCATATACAGTATAATAAGGTAAAGGATATGCTTCCCGAGGGAATGACTATGGCAGAGGCAATTAACCGTGCGGCACTTATTGAAAGAGAAGCGAAGATTGATTCCGAAAGGGAAATGATATCAGGTGTTATAGATAACAGACTTAACATTGATATGATTCTTCAGATAGATGCCAGCGTTGTATATGCAATTTCCGATGGACTTTATGACGTTGACAGAGTTTTGTATAAGGACTTGGAGGTCGATTCCCCCTATAATACCTATAAGTATAAGGGACTTCCTGCAGGGCCTATCTGTAATCCCGGTCTTGAATCAATCCGTGCAGCAATGAATCCCACAGAGCACAAGTACCTTTACTATCATACAGACACTAAGAAAAATGACGGAAGCCATATTTTCAGTGAAACTTTTGCCCAGCATACGGCAAAATAAGGGATAAAGTTATGGAAAGATATATTGTAGACAGGTTAGAAGAGGAATATCTGGTTCTTGAAAAAGAAACGGGCGAAATCATAGATGTCCAAAAAGAGGAAATTCCCGATGCCAAAAAAGGTGATGTAGTAATTTTCGAAAACGAGAAATATACTGTTAATAAAGAAGAAACAGAAGCACGCAAAAAAATAATTGCAGAAAAATTGCGTAAACTATTTGAAAAGAAATAAATTTTGTGATAAAATAATAAAAGTACAATTTTTGTGAGGTGAGAAGA
Organism: Clostridia bacterium; assembly: GCA_045661145.1. GTDB lineage: Bacteria > Bacillota > Clostridia > UMGS1883 > UMGS1883 > UMGS1883. The sequence goes on from JAZRFC010000070.1 coordinate 30,347, forward strand.
ATGGACGCAGGAGGTAATAGTAAAATCGGACGAAGTATGCCTGACCGCGCCCATTTTTCGCGGTTATAGGCACCCTTTGTCCCTCAGACAGAATATAATGAAATGAGGGATCAGATATGGCGGAGAACAGAGATGTTCTTATCACCGAAATGATTATGCGTCTGATTGAAGGGAAGAAATACGCTTCAGTCCGTGATGCAATGGAAACAATGCACGCTGCCGACATTGCTGTAATTTTAGAGGAATGTCCCAAGGAGCAGGTGCCGCTTATTTTCAGACTTCTGCC
>JAZRFC010000071.1:0-7843 GCA_045661145.1 Clostridia bacterium
AATATGATAATTTCTCCATTTGAAGCAAGAAAAAATCTTCTTATATAACTTGAAATATTGAGGCGAAGATACAAAAAACTGTTTGCGAAAGAAGTTTATAATAATGACCAAAATCAACGTAACACGCTCCAGTATGCCCTCATATGAGGAGTACTGCGAAGCGATAAAACCTATATTTGAATCAAAGTGGCTTACCAATATGGGACCAATCCATAATGAGTTTATGGATAAAGTCGGCTCATACCTCGGTGTGGATAATGTAGCACTTTTTACAAACGGACACCTTGCACTTTGCGTTGCAATCCGTGCATTAGGGCTTACAGGTGAGGTTATCACTACCCCCTTTACCTTTGCTTCTACAACCCACGCGATTGTGGACTGTGGCCTTACCCCCGTGTTCTGTGATGTAAATCCCGACACATATACTATTGACGCCGATAAAATTGAAGCACTCATTACCGACAAAACAAGTGCCATTATGCCCGTACACGTTTATGGAAATGTATGTGACGTGGAGAAAATTGATGCTATTGCAAAAAAGCATAACCTCAAGGTTATCTACGATGCAGCACACGTTTTTGGCGTGAAAATCGGGGACAGGGGAATAGGCTCTTTCGGTGATGTGAGTATGTTCAGTTTTCACGCTACAAAGGTGTTTAATACCATTGAGGGCGGATGTCTTACATACAGTGACAAATCTCTTGAAAGCAAAATTTCTTCCCTGCGTAACTTTGGTATCACAAGTCCCGAAAGTGTTGATATGGTAGGAACAAATGCCAAAATGAATGAATTTCAGGCGGCAATGGGACTTTGTAATCTTAAACATATTGACGAAAAACTCGAAAAACGGGCTGTTGCTGAAAAATGCTACCGTGAACGGCTTCAGGATGTTTCGGGCATCAAGCTTTCACCTATTCAGGAGGGTGTAACACATAATCACGCATATTTCCCCGTTGTATTTGAAGGTTTTAAATATAACCGTGATGAGATAGCTCAGAAGCTTTCCGAAAACGGTATATTTGCAAGGAAATATTTCTATCCCATAACAAATGAGTTTTCCTGCTACAAGGGAATGTACAAAGGAAAAACCCCTATTGCAAAGAATATTTCCGAAAAAGTGCTGACTCTTCCAATGTATGCAGGACTTAAAGAAGATGAAATTAATGTGATTTGCGATGTTATTTTAAAATAAAAGAGGAGATTGGTTTTATGCCTTTGAAAAATATTGACAAATCTAAAACCTTACAGAGAGAGTCCGGTTTAGAACTCTTTAGAATTATCACAATGCTACTTATAGTTGCACATCACTATGTTGTTAATTCGGGATTAATAGCTATAGATGGACCAATACACAGTCAGCCAATGGCGGGGAAAAGTCTCTTTTTGCTTTTGTTCGGGGCATGGGGAAAAACGGGAATAAATTGCTTTGTATTAATTACCGGATATTTTATGTGTAAATCTAATATTACTCTTAAGAAATTTTTCAAATTAGTATTAGAAATAGAATTTTTCAGAATAGTAGTTTATTTTATATTTCTTTTAACAGGTTACGAATCATTCTCTTTTGTTCCATTTGTTAAGATTCTTTTACCCATAACGAAAGTTTCTGACAATTTTACAGGCTGTTACATTGCTTTCTTTCTGTGTATTCCCTTTATAAATAGACTTATACATAATATATCGGAAAAACAACATATATATTTGATAGCTATAACGTGTTTTATTTATGTTTTTTTAGGGACAATTCCAAAATTTGGTGTAAATATGAACTATGTTTCTTGGTTTGTCGTTCTGTATTTTATTGCTTCTTATATTCGCATGTATCCTAAAAAAATATTTAAATCTGCAAGGCTTTGGGGATTTATCACAATTATAATGCTATCTGTCTCTATTGCAAGTGTAATTGTATGCACATGGTTGGGAACTCATATCGGAACATTTATGCCATACTATTTTGTAGCAGACTGTAATAAAATTCTAGCGATAGCAACTGCTTTATCAGCATTTTTATTTTTTAAAAATATTAAATTTAAAAATGCATTTGTCAATACGGTGGCAGCATCTTGCTTTGGAGTGCTTTTGATTCATGCCAACAGCGATGTTATGCGTAAGTGGCTTTGGAATGATGTATTGAATAATGTTGAAATGTATAATTCTAATTTGCTTATAGTACATGCTTTTGGAAGTGTGCTTACGATATATATCATTTGTACTGTGATTGATTATCTTAGAATCAGAATGCTAGAAAAACCATTTTTCAGGTTTGCCGATGAATATATAGTAAAAACGGCAGACGGTTATGTGAATATTGAATCAAAATTATGCGAAAAACTCAACATTAAAGAAAAGTAATAATAAATAAACAAAAAAGGAATGTGAAAATGATGAAAGGTATTATCTTAGCAGGAGGTAAGGGAACACGCCTTTACCCGATGACAAAAACCGTATCAAAACAGCTTCTTCCAATTTATGATAAGCCCCTCATTTATTATCCCTTGTCAACGCTTCTTCTGGCAGGGATAAAGGATATTCTTATTATCTCTACCCCCGAAGATACTCCTATGTATGAAAAACTTCTCGGTACGGGAGAGAAGCTTGGAATAAACATTTCTTATAAGGTGCAGGACACTCCCCGTGGACTTGCAGATGCCTTTATTTTAGGTGAAGAATTCATAGGAAACGACAGTGTGTGTCTTGTTCTTGGTGATAATGTTTTCTATGGACAGAACTTTACAAAGATTCTCCGTGATGCATTGGAAAATAATAGCGGTGCCACAATTTTCGGCTATCCCGTAAGTGACCCCAGAGCATTCGGCGTTGTTGAATTTGACGAGGAATTCAATGTTGTTTCCATTGAGGAAAAGCCCGAAAATCCCAAGTCAAAATATGCAGTCCCAGGCCTTTATTTCTATGATAATGACGTAATTGAAATTGCCAAGAATGTAAAACCCTCCGCTCGCGGTGAAATTGAAATTACAGCGGTAAACAATGAATATCTTAAGAGGGGCAACCTCAAGGTTAAACTCTTTAACCGCGGTATGGCTTGGCTTGACACAGGCTCTCCTGCAGGTATGCTTCAGGCAAGCCAATTTGTACAGACGGTACAGAACGTTCAGGGAATGTACATTTCCTGCATTGAGGAAATTGCATATCGTCGCGGTTTTATAACAAAAGAACAGCTTCAGGCAATCGGTGAAGAACTTAAAATGACAGACTATGGTAAATACATTCTCGAAATTGCAAAGGAGTAAAAGCTATGAAAATTCTTGTTACAGGCGGTGCCGGTTTTATCGGCAGTAACTTTATATACTATATGCTTGAAAAGCATCCTGGCTACAAGGTTGTTTGCCTTGATGCACTTACATATGCAGGCAATCTTGAAACCCTCGATGAAGCGACGAAAAATCCTGACTTTAAGTTTGTAAAGGGTGATATTACCGACCGAGAGGCGGTAAGGAAGCTTTTTTTGGAAGAAAAGTTTGATGTTGTTGTAAACTTTGCGGCAGAGAGTCATGTTGACAGAAGTATTGAGGAGCCTGAGGTGTTCCTTAAGACAAATATTTTAGGTACACAGGTGCTTATGGATGCCTCACGTGAATATGATGTAAAGCGTTACCATCAGGTTTCAACAGACGAGGTTTACGGTGACCTCCCTCTGGACCGTCCCGAGCTTTTCTTTACGGAGGAAACTCCCATTCACACATCAAGCCCTTACTCTGCCTCCAAAGCAGCGTCAGACCTTCTTGTAATGGCTTATCACAGAACATACGGATTCCCTGCAACAATTTCTCGTTGCTCCAATAACTACGGTCCGTATCATTTCCCCGAGAAGCTGATTCCTCTTATGATTGCAAACGCACTTGCAGATAAATCACTTCCCGTGTACGGCGAGGGATTAAATATCCGTGATTGGCTTTATGTAAAGGACCACTGCAGTGCAATTGACCTTATTATCCACAACGGCAGAGTGGGCGAGGTTTATAATATCGGCGGACATAATGAAAAGGCAAACATTGATGTTGTAAAGACAATTCTCAGGGAGCTTGGCAAACCTGAAAGTCTTATTACATACGTTACAGACAGAAAAGGTCACGATATGCGTTATGCAATCGACCCTACAAAGATTCATACTGAACTTGGCTGGCTTCCCGAGACCAAGTTTGACGATGGTATCAAAATAACAATTAAGTGGTATCTTGATAACAAACCCTGGTGGGAAAACATCATCAGCGGTGAATACAAGGATTACTACAAAAAAATGTATGAAAACAGATGATATTATGAAAAAAATTATTCTTATAGGCGGGGGAACTTTCTCACCCGTTGTAATTGATGCGATATTGGAAAACGAAAAATACAGGGACTATGAAATACAAGGCATTTTAGATGATAACGGAATCTGCAGAATAAACTATGACTATCCGCACCTCGGTAAGGTGGAGGATGCAGAAAAGTTTGCCGACAAGGATACGCTTTTCGTTATCTCAATCGGAAGTCCCAAGGCTCGCAAGAAAATTGCCGAGTCGCATCCGAATCTTAATTATCTTACGGTAATTGACAAATCGGCAAATATAAGTGCCAATGTAAAAATCGGGCAAGGCAGTATTGTCCTCAAAGGAACTATTATAAATGCCTTTGCATCTCTTGGCGACCATGTTATTGTGAATTCAGGTGCAATAGTTGACCACCATTGCGTAATAGAAAATTACAGTCATATAGGTCACGGTGTAATTGCTTGGGAATGTGCAAAAATAGACGAAACACAGCATATTTTACCGGGAACAGTTATTAAAGGTGAAAAGATATAAGGAGAAAATGCAATGACAACTGCATTTAAGGAACTTCTATATATTTACGGTGATGCAATTTGCGGAAGAGAAAGTGCTCTTCCAGAAAACTGCGACCGTGAGAAAATTGCAGAAAAAGCAATAGAACAGAATATTCTGCCCCTTGTGTATTTTAATATCTTCGGGGAAGAAACAAACAACAAGTATTACGCTCTTGTTATGCAATCTCTGGCAAATAACGAGAGGAGAATGTTTTTCCTCAGCAAGCTTTCCAAGGAACTTAATTTAGCAGGAATAGGGCATTGCATAATGAAAGGGATTTCTCTTGCATCTTTTTATCCTATGCCTGAACTCCGAATTTCGGGGGATGTGGATATTTTAATAGACCCTGCCGATGAAAAAAAGGTAATGAGCTTTATGGAGGAGAGGAATTTTGTCGTAACTGAAAGGGAGGAAAATGCCCAGAATTTTACGGCAAAGCATCCAAAGGCAGGACTTTTTGAAATTCATGTCAAGCTTTTTGACAGCGAATTTGACAAATATGTTCTCAAAGGAAAGTTCGGGGTTAAAGAGTCATATGATGTTATGACAACGCCCGACGGAAGCTCTTTTAATATTTTAGGAAAAAACGACGGGCTTTACTTTGCGGCATCCCATATGATAAAGCATTTTGTAAAGGACGGACTTGGACTCCGCCAGATTTCCGACTGGCTGTTGTATGTGGAAAAATACCGTAACGAGGTCGATATGGAAGGCTTCAACTCGGTAATACATGAGCTGGGCTTTGAAAAATTCATAAATGCTATCTATTCCATCGGAAATGAATATTTCAAAATGGATTTTGAAGCGGAATACGAATCTCCCGAAGACATACTTTCAGATATGGATGAGGGCGGCTCTTTCGGACATAACGATATTGACCGTACAAAATACAAGGTAAGGCTGCTTAATAATCTGTACGGAAAAAGCGAATCCGAAATAAGGAAAAGTACCATTGAAAAAATTATGAGATTGGCTTTTCCTTCTAAACGTTTCCTTGTTCAAAAAGGATTTATAAAAGAAACAAGCGGTGTGTTGATGATTCCCGTAGGTTGGGTAAAGCGTTGGTTGGATGTTATTTTTAAAGGAAAAATTAAAAAGGTAAAATCCATTTCAGGTAAAAGTGAAGTCAACGAGGAAAAACTTAAGAAGCGTCATAAAATATTAAGCGACTATAAGTTTATGAAAAAAGACAGCAAGTAATAATTGAGGTGTTATGTTTTGACAAAAGTATTGGTTTTAATGGGTGGTATATCGACTGAGAGAGAAGTATCTCTTAGAAGCGGTGCGGCTGTGGCGGAGGCTTTGGCTGAGAAAAATTATGAGGTTAAGGCTCTTGACATAACTAAAGATTCAATAGGAAAAATTCAGGAAATAAACCCTGATGTGGTATTTATTGCTCTTCACGGTAAGGGTGGAGAGGATGGCTGTATTCAGGGTATGCTTGAATGGATGGGCTATCCCTACACAGGTCCTGGTGTTGCCGCAAGTGCCATTTGTATGGATAAAATTCTGACAAAAAAGATTTTCGTTAATAAAAACATAAAAACACCTGAGTTTATGGAGTTTGACAGCGTTGAGGACTCAAGTAAAAAAATAAAAGAGGAAATATTGAAAAAATTCAAGTTCCCCGTTGTTTTGAAAGCTTCTTGTCAGGGCTCCAGCATCGGTGTCAGCATTGTAAACAGTCAGGAAGTTCTGGAAAAAGAAATAATTGAAATAAAGAGATACGGCGACAGCCTCCTTGTTGAAGAATTCATAAAAGGTACGGAAGTAACAGTTCCCATTATTGGAAACAATAAACTCACGGCACTTCCCGTAATAGAAATCACCTCGGAGAATGAATTTTACGATTATCAATCCAAGTACACACAAGGAATGTGTCAGCACATCATTCCTGCAAGAATAGATGAAAAAACATATAAAGAAACAGAAAAAATAGCTCTTGATGCATATAAGGCATTAGGATGCAGGGGAATGTCCCGTGTGGATATTATAATTGATGAAGAAAATATTCCCTATGTCATAGAGGTTAACACCGTCCCCGGAATGACATCTATGAGCTTATTCCCCGACTCTGCCCGTTATGCAGGAATGGAGTTTTCCGAACTATTGGATACGATAGTAAAACTTGCTTTAGAAAAATAAAAGAGAAGTAAAACGAATGCGGGCTTATTCTCAAAAAATCCCGTGATAAAGCCTTTTGAATTTGCAGTTATTTTCAGCGAAATTAAAAGAACTCTTGTAGGAAGCAAATTCAATATGCAAGTGGACGAGCTTTCCGAAACCTGGAGAAGAACATTACTAAACTGAAATGGAACGAGTAAAAAAGGAAGGATTTGATAAAATGAAAATAGCAGTAGCAGGTACAGGTTATGTAGGACTTTCAAACGCAGTACTTCTTGCACAGAATAATGAGGTTTATGCAGTTGACATCATTCCAGAAAAGGTGGATATGATAAATAACCGTAAATCCCCCATAGTTGATAAAGAAATTGAAGAATACCTTAGTGAGAAAGAGCTTAATCTTACGGCAACCACAAATAGCAACGAAGCTTATGAAGGTGCCGAATTTATAATAATTTCCACCCCTACAAACTATGACCCTAAGCTTAATTATTTTGACACTTCAAGTGTGGAAAGCGTAATTGAACAGGTTACTGAGATTAATCCCGATGCAATTATGGTTATTAAATCTACCGTGCCTGTGGGTTATACAGATTCAGTAAGAAAGAAGTATAACTGTGACAATATAATTTTCTCTCCAGAATTTTTAAGAGAGGGCAGGGCGCTTTTCGATAATCTTCATCCATCCAGAATAATTGTTGGTTCTCCCATAAATGACGAAAGACTCTCTGAAAAAGCGAGGGTATTTGCTTCACTTCTTGCAGAGGGGGCAATAAAAGAGGATACACCTAGCCACAAAAGTAATCCTACTGAGGCAGAGGCGGTAAAGCTTTTCTCAAATACATATCTTGCACTCCGCGTATCGTTTTTTAATGAACTTGACACTTACT
>JAZRFC010000072.1:0-37979 GCA_045661145.1 Clostridia bacterium
ACGTACCGTGACGTGCTGTAATACCAACACGCTCAATATCAGGTGTACGGATACACTTCTGGCAAGTGGTAACTCTCTTTCTGGGAGGGATCTCCTTTCCTGTAAAATAAGGCTTAAGGGGAGCCATACCCGCATTTATAAGAAGAAGACTGTTGTCATTTTGAGGTACAAGTGGGAATGACGGAAGTCTTAAATGTCCCTTGCTTTCAAAGAATTTCAGGTATCTTTCGCGTATTTCGTTAAGTCCAAGTTTTTCCATTTGTAAACACTCCTTTACAAGCTATCATTATATCTTTTTTTCCGCTTATTGTCAACCTTGTTAAAGGAGATTTTGGCTTGTTTTCCTTAAATATAAAAAAAGGGGTGGATTTTTCCCTTTAAATATGATAGAATGTATAAAATAATGTTTTATCGGAGGCTAAGATATGACAGTTATTAAAGCACTTATACTCGGACTTATTCAAGGAGTCAGTGAATTCCTGCCTATTTCCTCGTCAGGACATCTTTCCATTGCAGGGAGACTTATGGGTTTTGACCCCGAAGCAGACAGTCTGTTGTCCTTTAATATATTACTTCATGTGGCAACCCTTGCCGCAGTATTTATCGTTTACAGAAGAGACATTTGGGAAATGGTCAAGGCATTTTTCGGTATGTGCAGGGACCTTTTTATGGGAAAAGGTTTAAGGCTCAAGGAGTTTTTGTACCGCAGGCTGATTGTGATGCTTGTCGTTGCAACACTCCCTGCAACTGTGGCAGCATTTGTGTTGGGTGATATTATCGAAAATCCTCAGCTGTGGCAGATTGGTATGTTCCTCATCATAACGGCAATCCTTCTTTTCCTCAGTGAGAAGCTTGCAGGCGGAAACACAGACCTTGAAAATATGTCCTCAAAAAGAGCCTTTGGTGTAGGATGCTTTCAGGCACTCGGCACACTTCCCGGTATCAGCCGTAGCGGAAGCACAATTGTGGGCGGGCTTTTCTGCGGACTTAATAAAGCAACTGCCGTGAGGTTTTCGTTCTTAATGTCCATACCTGCTATCCTCGGTGCTTTGGTGCTTGATATAAAGGACATATTTACAGCACCGTCACAAACCTTATCTTTTCTTCCCGTGGTAGTTGGAATGATTACTGCGGCGGTAAGCGGATATTTTTCAATCAAGTTTCTTTTAAAGCTTGTGGAAAAAAGCAAGCTCAGTTATTTTTCCATATACTGCACACTTGCAGGTATCTTTGCAATAATACTTAACTTTACTATATAAAGGATGCTGAAAATGAATAAAAAAACATCTGCCAAAAAAAGCACATCTAAAAAGAAGCTTTCCCCTTCAGGAAAGAAGCTTGTTTCAAGAAGTTCCTCTAAAGGCTCGGGAAGTGCATCCCGTTCTACTCCCAAGGAGAAATATCCGTCTAAAGAATTGCGTCTGATTTGTCTGTCTGCAGTTTCAGTAATTCTTATAATATCCTATTATTTTAATGCTTTTGGTATTGTGGGAAGACTTTTAACGGGAATAGGTACATTCTTTTTAGGGAGTATGCATATTTTTATTCCCATAATATTCACAGCATATACAGTTCACATCTTCATAAAAGGAACTGTTTTTCCCTATAAGCATAAATATGTCTTTGCAACAATAGGAGTAATTTGCCTTGCTGCAATGAGCACTCTCATACACGGCACTACCAACAATTGGGAACCGTACGACGGGACCTTTGCACATATTATGGATTCTGTTCTTGCTACAATCAGCTATAAGCAGGCAGGCGGTATTTTAGGTGCCCTGATTACACTTCCCCTGCACGCATTGGTAAGTGCGGTAGGAACAGGTATTATCCTCGTTGTGCTTATTCTCGCATCATTTGTCATAACCACCGGCAAGCAGCCGCTTATTAAAATTGCAACTTTCCTGTCCGGACGTTTTACTGACTTTATCGACAGTATGAAATCCGAGAAAGAAGCAAAGGAAACTGAAGAGGATATTGTAATATCAGGTGTTTCTGAGGAAGAAAGTGAAAAACGCAGGAAAAAGGACAGAAAACCAGCCCCCGAAAGAAAAACTTTGTCCAAAGAAGATACTTCCTCCGATGAAAATAAGGAAAATGATTTTGAAATTAATCTGTATGATGCCAAGAAAGAGCCTTCCAAGACTGAAATTCCCGACGACATAAAGAAAATGGCAATGGAAGAATCGGGCGGCGTTGAGGAAGAAAAGGAAGATACCTCCCCCATTGAGGTTACGGAGGATGAAATAGAGACAGACTATATTGAATACACATTCCCTCCTGTGGACTTACTGATGAAAGCAAAGTCTCCCTCCGGCGGTCAGGACAAGCCCGAGGATTTGAGAACTCAGGCAAAGAAGCTTGTGGACACGCTCCAGAGCTTCGGAGTTGAGGCAAAGGTACTTGAAGTAAGCAAGGGGCCCTCTGTTACAAGGTTTGAGCTTCAGCCCTCTGCAGGCGTAAAGGTAAGTAAGATTGTAAATCTTGCTGATGACATTGCACTTAACCTTGCGGCATTCGGTGTAAGAATAGAAGCACCTATCCCAGGAAAGGCTGCAGTTGGTATTGAAATTCCCAACAAGAGCACATCTATGGTCGCCCTCCGCGATGTTATTGACTGTGAGGAATTCCGTAAATTCGATTCAAAAACAGCCTTTGCAATGGGTAAGGACATTTCGGGTCAGCCCGTTATCAGTGATATTTCAAAAATGCCCCATATGCTTATAGCAGGTGCTACGGGAAGCGGTAAGAGTGTATGTATAAACTCCCTTATTACAAGCATTTTGTACAAGGCAGACCCCAATCAGGTTAAGCTTATTCTTATTGACCCCAAGGTTGTTGAATTGGGCGTATATAACGGTATCCCCCATCTTCTTATTCCTGTTGTAACAGACCCAAGGCGTGCCGCAGGGGCACTTAATTGGGCAGTGCAGGAAATGGTTAAAAGATACAGTATGTTTGCCTCTGCAAATGTCCGCGACATCAAGGGCTACAATGAATATGCGGCAATGAGTGGTGACAGACTTTTAGAACAGATTATCATTGTAATAGACGAGCTTGCCGACCTTATGATGGTTTCTCCCCACGAGGTTGAAGATTCCATCTGCCGTCTTGCACAGATGGCAAGAGCCGCAGGTATGCACCTTGTAATCGCTACACAGCGTCCATCTGTTGACGTTATCACAGGTCTTATCAAGGCAAATGTACCCAGCCGTATTGCATTCTCCGTATCAAGTCAGATTGACAGCCGTACAATCCTTGATATGGGCGGTGCTGAAAAGCTTCTGGGTAAGGGTGATATGCTCTTCCTTCCTATGGGTGCAAGCAAACCCAAAAGACTTCAGGGTGCTTTTGTTTCCGATAAGGAAATTGAAAGAATTGTTGAGTTTATCAAATCGGATTCAACTACACATTATAACGAAGATATTATTGAGCACATTGAAAACGGAGCTGAGGACCATTCTGCAGGTGATGATTCTGATGCAGACGACCTTCTTCCACAGGCTATTGAAATAGTGGTGGAGCTGGGGCAGGCTAGTGCATCACTTCTGCAGAGAAAATTAAAAGTCGGATACTCCCGTGCAGGACGACTTATTGACCAGCTTGAGGAAAGAGGTATTATCGGGCCTCACGAAGGTAGTAAGCCCCGCAAGGTGCTTATGAGCAGAAATGAGTTCCAGGAAATGATGGTAAATAACATGGAAGATTAACAAAATACTGTTTGAAATATAGAAACATATTTGATTTTCGACATTTTTTGGTTATTTTCCACAAAAAAAGATACAGTAAATTGGCTTCACCTAAGCAATTTACTGTATTTTTTACTTGACAGAGTTCTTTCATGATGTTAAAATTATTGTAATGGGGGGAGTTGTATGGATAAGATATCAAACGAAAACTTCGCCTCATTCAGCGATGAAGATTTGGCTGTTCTGGCACAGCAAGGTAGTGACAAGGCACTTGATTTTTTACTCAGCAAATATTTTGTCTATGTGCGCAGCAAATCTCTTTCCTATTATATTGTCGGCGCCGATAGAGATGACATTATTCAAGAGGGTATGATTGGTCTGTTCAAGGCAGTCAGAGACTTTAGCAGTGAGCGTGGTGTTTCATTCAGGACATTTGCGGATGTTTGTGTGACCAGGCAAATAATTACTGCTGTCAAGAATGCGAGCAGACAAAAGCATGCACCTCTTAATTTTTATGTTTCTTTGAACAAGCCCATGTCTGATGACGATGACGACAGCTCCACTATTGCAGACATTCTCCGGCAGGAACAGAATATGAGTCCTGAGGAGATTCTTATAAAAAAAGAAGATGCAGACATTCTCGGCAGCGAGATGAACCGTCTTCTCTCCAACTTTGAGCTTGAGGTACTTTCTCTCTATCTCAGAGGGAACAGTTACTCAGACATTGCTAGATTAATAGGCAGAGAACCGAAATCGGTTGATAATGCGCTCCAGCGTATAAAGAAGAAGTTTGAGAAGATTTCTTCAGATTAAATTGCTATATGCCCAAAGCGGCGTGGTAACCGCAAAGGGTAAAAAAATATTTTATAGGTAAAAGTAAGGAGATCAAACAATGTACGAAGACAAGACTTTAGTCTGCAAAGATTGCGGACAGGAATTCGTGTTCACAGCAGGCGAGCAGGAATTCTATGCTGAAAAAGGCTTCCAGAACGAGCCTCAGAGATGTAAAGATTGCAGAGCTGCAAAGAAAGCATCTCTCAGAGAAAACAGAGAAATGTATACTGCTGTTTGCGCTGAATGTGGCGGTGAAGCAAAGGTTCCTTTCATCCCCAAGGATGACAGACCTGTTTACTGCAGCGAATGCTTTGCAAAAAACAGATAATCTCCTTATTAACCAGAGAAGATTACAACAAAAGGGTGTTAGCTTAGCTAACACCCTTTTTTGTTGATAACATACGCATTGCATTGAGAACTGCAATTATCATAACCCCCACATCGGCAAAGATTGCCGCATACATATTGTCAAAGCCCAATATACTAAAAAACATTACCCCGAATTTTATGAAAAGGGATAAGAAAATATTCTGTTTTACAATACGCAGAGTTTTTCTTGAAATTTTGATTGCATCTGCCACGGCAAAAAGAGAGTCGTTCATAATAACTACATCTGCCGCCTCGATTGCCGCATCACTTCCCAATGCACCCATTGCTATTCCTACATCTGCGCAGGAAAGCACAGGAGCATCGTTTATTCCGTCACCTGCAAAAGCAAGCTTTCCTCTTCCCTCTTCCTTCAGTTTCAGGGCAATGGAAACTTTATCCTGAGGAAGCAGTGATGAATAAATTTTGTCAGGGCGTACGCTCTTGCCAATCCTTTCGGCAACACTGCTGTTATCACCTGTAAGTATTACAACCTGTTTGACGCCCGTTTTCCTGAGGAGCGGTACAATTTCCTCTGCTCCGTCTTTAAGCTTATCAGAAAGGGAAATACTACCTTTATATTCACCATCAACGGCAATATACACATTGGTTTCCGCTTCTTCCGACAAATTGAGGTCAATGGATGCGCTCTGCATCAGTTTTCTGTTTCCAACTAAAACACTTTTTCCATCTATTATTGCCTTTATTCCATTACCTGGGAGATTTATAACATCGGTAACTCTTTCTTTGTCGAAAGTTTTTCCGTAGGTGTTTACTATGGATATTGCTATGGGGTGATTTGAAAAACTTTCTGCAAGTGCGGCAATTTCAAGAAGTTCCAACTCCGTTAACCCCATTGGAGAAATTTCCGTGACTGAAAATCCGCCCTCGGTCAGTGTCCCCGTTTTATCAAACGCAATTTTATCCACCTTTGCCAATGTTTCCAGATGGTTAGCCCCTTTTATGAGAATACCTTTTCTTGAGGCAGCACCTATCCCTCCGAAGAAAGTAAGGGGAACTGATATAACCAATGCACAAGGGCAGGATACCACAAGGAATACAAGCGCCCGTCTTACCCACACCAAAAGAGGCTGATTAAAGATTAGAGGTGGTAGAAATGCCGTAAGTAAAGCCGCTATAAAAACGCAAGGAGTATATTTTCTGGAAAACTTGGTAATAAATTTTTCCGATTTTGATTTATATGCAGAAGATGTTTCAACAAGCCTCAGAATTTTTGCAACAGTACTTTCCTCGTAAGAGCCGCTGACACGGATTTTGACAGGGCTATCAAGGTTTATCATACCGCTGATTGCACTGTCACCGCAGGATACCTCTATCGGCAGACTTTCTCCTGTAAGTGAAGATGCGTCAAAACTCGTATTCCCGCTTTCAATCACACCGTCAAGAGCCACCTTTTCCCCCGGAAGCACAAGGATGATTTCATCCTTTTTCACCTCCTCGGGAAATACACGAAGCTCTTCCCCGTTTCGTACAACCGTGGCGTAGTCGGGTTTTATTTTCATCAGAGCTTTTATGGATTTACGGCTTTTCCCAACGGCAATACCCTGAAAAAGCTCTCCTGTCTGGAAAAGAATCATAACTATTGCAGCTTCCGAAAATTCTTTTAAAAGCACTGCACCGACAGTTGCAAGTCCCATTAAAAATTCTTCATCAAATATCTGCCCTGAAAAAATTTTCTTTACTGCACCCCACAAAACATCATATCCTGCTATTAAATAGGAAGCACAAAGCACAAATATATTTATATACCCGTCAAACAAGAATGACAGTACAAAAAGTGTTGCGGCTATCAATATTTTTGCAAGCCCTTTTCTATGTTTCTTACTCATAATTCTAACATCTCAAAATTACGTTCTGTCTTTCTTGCTGCTTTCACAATTTCTTTTTCTATGCGTGGAAAATCCTTTTCCTCCGCCTCAACAGAAAGTGTCTGCATAATAAAATTGAGCTGTGCGTTTTTAACACCGTCAATTTTTTTAACAGCATCTTCGATTTTTCCTGCACAAACTGCACAGTCGATTTCCAAAACCTCATATTTTTTTATCATTCTTCGTCATCCTTTCTTCTGTCAAATGGTCAAAGCCTTGACCTATAATGCTCCGCACATGGTCGTCTGCAAGAAAATAGTATATTGTTTTACCCTCTCTGCGGCAATCAACAAGCTTATTATTTTTCAAAACCTTAAGCTGGTGAGATATTGCAGGCTGTGCCATTCCCAAAAGCTCGGCAATTGCACAAACGCAAAGTTCCGATTCAAAAAGGGAAAACAGAATTTTCATTCTGGTAGTATCGCCAAAAATTTTGAAAAGGTCCGATAAGTCGCACAAAAGTTCATCGGGCGGAAGTTCATTACGTACCGAAATTAAAAGTTCTTCGTGATTATGTTTCATCATATGCACCTCCATTCATATGTATGTACATTCATATGTTATCACAGAGATATAAATATGTCAATAAAAAGACAGCAAATTTTAAAATTTGCTGTCTCTGTTTAAATTAGAAAAAATATAAATAAGTGAGAGCGTACAAAGGAGCACACCGCCCAGAGAGTATACCAATACACCAGCCAGCGAAAGCTCTCCCTGCATAAACACCGCTGAAATATTAAACGCCGAATGACACGTCATCGCCACAAGAATATTCCTCGAGCGATAGTATAAAACCCCTAATGCAACACCAATCACAAAGGCAAAAATTGATTGAAACAAAACTCCGTGTATTGCTCCGAAAATTACAGCCTGCAAGCCTATTGCCGCCCCGGGACGCATAAATTTCAAAAGTTCTGCCATTATTAGTCCGCGAAACAAAATCTCCTCAAAAAAAGGAGCAAATACCGCTATGCACAAAAGAGCTGTA
Organism: Clostridia bacterium; assembly: GCA_045661145.1. GTDB lineage: Bacteria > Bacillota > Clostridia > UMGS1883 > UMGS1883 > UMGS1883. The sequence goes on from JAZRFC010000072.1 coordinate 7,767, forward strand.
AAAAGCTGTGTGACAGTTGTTATTTCAGGATTTATCTCTGCCGCCTTTTCTATTGATTTTTCCAGCACGGTAATTTTTTGAGCAAAGGAATAGTAAACCGAAACCAAAAATCTGCATCCTATGGCAAGTGTTACTGCCATAGCATAAATTATAGCAGGTACATTTCTTCTTTCTAATGTACTCTCAATAGGTTGTTTTCGAAGCTTTCCCACAAAGCAATATATCGTCAGACAAACAAAACCTGCAATTACAGTTACTACATAAGAATTATTCAGAACTCTTTCCTCTATTTCAGAAAAAGATGTTCCGCCCATCCCCGCCCAAAGGAAGAGGAGATTATAAATCGCAAATGAAACCGCATAATATATCCCGATATACAGCAATGTAAAGGCTATTCCTTTAATTCTTTTAGTTACCTTGCTCAATTTCAGTCGCCTCTTCATTAAGAGCTATTATGATTTTCTTAGGACATTTCGTTGCACATATACCGCAACCTATACATTTTTCATAATCAATTACGGCGTGGTTATTTTCTACCGTTATTGCCTGCACGGGGCAGTTTTTCTCGCAAATTTTACATCCTATGCAACCTACGGAGCATTTTGCTTTCATTTCTGCACCCTTGTCACAGGAACTGCATTTAACGATATATTTAGTGCTTTTCTTAACAATCTTTATGAGTTTTTTGGGACAAGCCTTTTCACATTCACCACAGCCGCCGCACTTATCATAATCAATAACGGCAATACCGTTTTCTATTGTTATGGCATCATTCTGACAAACCGCACTGCAGCTACCGTAACCAAGGCACCCGTATGAACAAGCTTTATGTCCGCCACCCTGAAGAGTAGAGGCTACATTACAATCTTCAATACCTTCATATATGTACTTATCTGCCGCTGTTTGCTCGTCACCGTTGCAAAGAACAACTGCACATTTTTCCTCAACTGCTTCAGCCTGAACTCCCATTATACCTGCAATGGCATCGGCAACCTGCTGACCGCCGGGACTGCAGGCGTTGATTTTTGCACCGTCTGAAGATATTGCCGTAGCGTAGGCACTGCAACCTGCATATCCGCAACTTCCGCAATTGGCACCGGGAAGAACTTCTGCGATAGCTTCTGCACGTTCATCCTTCTGAACGGCAAATATTTTAGATGCTACCGCCAAAAGAATACCCAGGAAAAGACCTACCGCACCCATTGCCAAAGCAGGAAAAAGTATATCTGTCATAGTTTAAATCATTCCTTTCAAAAAGACATTCCCGCAAATCCCAAAAAGGCTATTGCAAGAAGTGATGCACTGATAAGTGCAATAGGCATTCCCTGTAATGATTTGGGTATATCCGAGCTTTCGAGTCTTTCACGAACACCTGCAAAGAGTACGATTGCCAACATAAATCCGAGCCCTGCAGAAAATCCGTTAACAATTGTTTCTATAAGTGTATAGCTTCCTGCAGTGGGGTCTATCACAGATGCAGTTCTTACATTAAGAAGTGCTACACCAAGTACCGCACAATTTGTTGTTATAAGGGGAAGATATATTCCCAGAGCACTGTAAAGTGATGGGATTGATTTCTGCAAAAACATTTCTACAAACTGTACAAGTGCCGCAATTATAACGATAAATGCAATAGTCTGCATATATTCAATATTAAGCGGAACGAGGATAAATTTCTGACAAAGCCACGTCATAATGGAGGCAAGCGTCATTACGAATGTAACCGCCATACCCATACCAAGGGCAGTATCAAGCTTCTTTGATACTCCGAGGAAGGGACAGATACCGTAGAATTTAACAAGTACAAAGTTCTGTACAAAAATAGATGTGAGTGCTATTCCTATCAAAGCAGGCATTTATCTCTCCCCCTTTCTGTTTTTAATTACATTGATTATTCCGAGAAGAAGTCCGAGTGTAAGGAAGCCTCCCGGAGGAAGAAGCATAATTGTTGCAGGGGAAGAAATTCCCACGGGCATACCAAGAATAGTTCCATTACCCAAAATTTCTCTTATAGCGGAAATAATTGAAAGGGCTATTGTAAAGCCAAGTCCCATACCGATACCATCGGCTGCAGATTTCATTACGCCGTTTTTGGAAGCAAATGCTTCTGCACGGGCAAGAATGATACAGTTAACAACAATAAGGGGTATAAAAAGTCCAAGAGACTGTGAAAGGGCAGGAATGTACGCTTTCAGAATAAGGTCAACAACTGTTACGAAAGTTGCAATAATTACAACATAGGCCGCTATTCTGATTTTTTGAGGTATCATTTTTCTGAGCATTGATACAAGCATATTGGAAAGGGTAAGTACGAATGTAACTGAAAGTCCCATACCAATACCGTTTAAAAGAGATGTTGTCACGGCAAGAGTGGGACACATACCCAAAAGCTGTATAAAGGTGGGATTTTCCTTAATGATTCCGTTTTTTATTGTTTTAATCATTTTGCTCCCTCCTTTATGAAGAGTGATGTTATCATATCACAAGCCTGCGCAATACCGCTTTCAACGGCACGGCTGCTGATTGTAGCACCCGTTACGGCTTCAAATTCCTGAGGAGAAGTCGTTGGCTTTTTAACAAGTTTCAAATCCGCAAGGCTCTTGCCTGCAAACTGTCCCTTAAACTTATCCTCGGTAATTTTTGCACCGAGACCTGCAGTTTCACTCTGGGTAAGAATTTCAATCCCCTGAACAGTCATTTCCTTATCAACGCCAACCATCATAACTACTGCGCCGCCGTAACCATTCGCAGAAACCTTGGCACAGAATCCAATAACCTCACCGTCTTTTCTCGCGATTGACAAATTCTCATCATTTTCAGAAGTTTCAAATTCTTCCGCATCGGGTAAAAGGGTTTTCATAGCGGTTACTGTCGCTTCTTTTTCTGCTCTCTCAATAGCAGGTGCTGTAATAGTATTCACACCTGCGAGAACCAAGGCTGCAACCAATATTATAAGGCAAAGAACAGCCGAAAGTTTTACAAATTCTTTTTTCATACCGTTCCCTCCTTATCTTTCTTTGACCTTGCCGAAAGGCCTCGGTCTGGTACATCTGTCAAGAAGCGGAGTCAAAATATTCATAAGAAGGATAGCAAAGCTTACACCCTCGGGATAACCGCCCCAGAATCTGATTACACAAGTGAGCACACCGCAACCTATACCAAATATAATCTGTCCCATAGGAGTGGTGGGACTTGTAACATAGTCAGTAGCCATAAATATCGCACCGAGAAGAACACCGCCTGAAAGAACTGCAGTTACGGGGTTCTGTGCACTTGCAACGGCAAAATCACTGCAAAGCCAGGTCATAACAATAACGCTTCCAATGAAAGCAAAGGGGATTCTCACACTTATTACCCTGCGAATAAGAAGGTACGCAAAGCCTATAAGAAGAGCAATTGCACAGGTTTCGCCCATACAGCCGGGAATTGGCTGACCGTTTTTATAAAGTCCGAAAAGTTGTTCCATAGCTGTTGGAATCTGCCCCTGAAATTCGCTTGACAGCGGGGTTGCACCTGTAATGGCTGCACTGTCAAGAAAGTTTATTTTATCAAGGGAATACGTTGTCATTGCAAGAGGGAATGATGCAAGTACGAAAGCTCTTCCCACAAGGGCAGGATTCATAAAGTTCTGTCCTATTCCGCCAAAAAGCTGTTTTACAATAACAATTGCAACCATTGCACCGATTACTACTATGTAAAGAGGAACATTCACGGGTAAACAAAATGCATAAAGCATACCCGTTACAACCGCACTCATATCACCTATGGTACTCTTTTCATGTGCTATACGCTGATACAACCATTCAAAGCCTACACAGCATACTACGGAAAGGAGCATTACCAGAAATGCACGCTGACCAAAAAGTAACACACCTGCAAATGCCGCCGGCATAAGAGCTATTATTACATCAAGCATAACATCGTCTATGCTGATTTTTTCTCTTATATGGGGCGTTGATGAAACTTTAAGCCTGAGATTTTCCATTATTTTGCTCCCTCCTTTTCCTTTTGTGCACGCTCACGCTGGATTGCCATAACACTGCGTTTTGCGATTCGTATATTCTGAACAAGTTGTCTTTTTGAAGGACATCCGAAGCTGCAACATCCACATTCTATGCAGGATGTAATATCATACTTTTCACAGTTTTCCAAATCACCCTTTGACGCAAACTGCTGAAGATAAAGAGGCATCAGGTTCATGGGACAATGCTCTACACACTTTCCGCATCTTATACAGGGATTTTCCGGTGGAATTACCGCTTCTTTATCCGTAAGTGCAAGTATTGCGGACGTTCCTTTTATAATAGGAACATCAAGCCTGAACTGTGCAATACCCATCATCGGTCCGCCCATTATAACCTTGGCAGGATTTCTTATAAATCCTCCGTTTTGCTCAATTATGTAATCAATGGGAGTACCTATTCTAACCTTATAGTTTGCATCCTGTTTAAAGGGTGTACCTACAATAGTTACTATTCGGCGCATAAGGGGTTTCCCGTACATAAATCTTCTTGCAATGGCCGTGCAGGTATCAATATTTACTACAATTACCCCTACATCGGCAGGGAGCTTTCCCGTGGGAATTTCTCTCTTTGTTACAGCGTATATAAGCTGTTTTTCACTTCCCTGCGGATATTTCTTTTTAAGAGTATCAATAGTTATACCCTCGGAAGCACATTCCTTTTTCATAAGAGCTATTGCATCTTTCTTGTTGTCTTCGATTGCAATGTGTCCGTTTGTAATACCGAATCTGTAAAGCAAAACTTTAAGACCGAAGATAACCTCTTCGGGAGTTTCCAGCATTACTCTGTGGTCGTTTGTAAGATACGGCTCACACTCGGCTCCATTCACAATAATGGTATCTATTTTGGAGGGGTCGGGAGGCATAAGCTTTACATGGGTGGGGAATGTTGCACCGCCCATACCTACAATACCTGCCTCTCTTATTATTCCAGGAATCTCATCGGGAGAAAGTGTTTTATAATCAAGAGGTCCAAGAGCATAGGCTCTTTCCTCCTCAAAATCGTTTTCAATAATTATAGATTCAACCATTGAACCATTAGGCACGGGGCAGGGTTTAATAGCCGTTACCGTTCCCGAAACAGAAGAATGTATGGGAGCACTTACAAATGCTTCACTATCAGCTATCTTCTGCCCTTTCAATACACGGTCTCCAACCTTTACAATGGGAGTACACGGTGCTCCCAAATGCTGTACAAGAGGGAAAACCAATGTTTTCGGGGGTTGCAGGACAACTATCCCTTTTCTGTTTGTCTGCGCCTTATTATCATTCGGATGTACACCACCCTTGAATGTAAACTTTTTCAGCATATTCTCTCTCCTCATCTCCAAAGTATGCTTTTACTTTAAATATTTATTCGAATAATAGGACAATTTAAGTCTTTTTTCGTTTGCATAGGTTGCACGAATTGACTCTACTATTGAAGTGTCAGCACCAATATCAGTCAAATCGGTTGTCATAGATTTTATAACAGCCTCTACTTTTGAGTCACACTCTTTTTCCAGATTTCTCACAACTGAAGTGAATTTAGTTATGGTGCTTGCCCTCGCAGTGGCATCCTGAGGATGCTTTTTTATACTCTCGTAGTAGTGGGCTCCCTCGGCTATTGTCGCCTCAGCCCTAGCCGTATATTCGTTCTGAAGCTTGTAAAGTTCTGCCATATATTGGCTTATTATACTATCCTTCTCTTTTCGGTCTGATACAGTTTGTTCTGTGGGGATATTTTCCGCTTCGCTGATTTTTTCCTCAAAAATTTTCTGGTAAACCTCCGTTACGGTTGTTTCACCCCGTTCAATCTGCCCTAGCTCCTCCTCTGTCATTTCTCTTGCAGGGTTATCCATATAATCATTTATATCGCCCACCAGAGTTTCCTGATTCTCATTACGTTTTTGTTCTATTTCCTCAGAATTTTGGGAAACTCCCATAAGGATACTCTCTATATTTTTCCATTGCCATAACAAAAGTCCCGCTACAACAATGACAAGAATAAGAATTATTGCCATCAAAGTTTTTAATACTTTTTTCAAGTCGGCACCTTGCCTTTCTACACATTGAGAAGTTGGATTGCAAGAAAAGCATTTTCTCTTGCTTTTTCCCGTATCGGTGCAAGTTCTGCCATTAGATTCATCTTGAGAGATTCTGAATTTCTCAAAACATCGCCCGATACTTTTATAAACTCATCAGCACTAAAATCTTCCAGATTTATATAATTTTTTTGATGCATATATTCCATGAATCCCTTTATTTTCGGGTCATATGCAATGCCTGCCATAGGCACATCCATAACAGACGCAAAAATAAGCATATGAAGACGCATACCGCAGGCAATACTGCATTCTGCTATGACAGAAAGCATATCACAAACTGAAAGCTCACGGTCAATTACTCTTGAAGCTTCTTTCATATTGGAAGCAATTCTCAGTGATATATCCAAATCAGCACTTCTTTGCATAGGTATGAAAACCGGAAGGTACCCGTTTTTTGCAATTTCATCAAGAGCCTGTGCCATTTGCATTTCAAAATCATGAGGTGCATTTGCGCTTTCCCGTACAGAAACAGCAACAACCTTATCGCAAGAATTAATTGAGTATTCCGAAAAAATCTCATATGCTCTTTCCCTGGGTGATGCTGTCAGGTTAAAGGCAGGATCCGCTGTAACAATAACCTTAGGAGAGGTTATTCCGCAACGCTCAATTTCCTCCAAGGAGGTGCTTTCTCTGAGTGTAATAAGGTCTGTTTTGTTAAGAACGCTCTTCACTTTTTTAACATTTTTATCTTTTATAGGGCCCATTCCGTTTGCATAAAGCATAGTCTTGAGTCCCATTTTTTTTGCCAAAGATATAATTCCCAAGTAATAGAGGAGGCTTTTCGTACTTGTTGCATCCTGAATCAGCGTACCGCCGCCGCTTAAAAGAAGCTTGGCAGATTTAAATTCCCTTAATATGGAGAAAATATTAAACCTGTTAACGGTTTTTATTCCATAGAGCTTTTCAGTAAGCTTTGCGTTTCCCGACAATGCCGTGATAGTAATATCTGGATTTATACTTCGCAGGTCTTTTACAATGCTTTCGAGCAGTGCTTCATCACCGCTGTTACCCAATCCGTAATAGCCGGAAATTATAATGTCTGACATATATACACCTGCCTTTTTATGCAAGTTCTATTTTAAGGAAAGATTTCTTTCCCTTCTTTACAATTATTTTTCCTTCCTTAAAGCTGTCCCTTGTAATTACAAGGTCAATTCCCGTTACCTTTTCGTTATCTATACTGAGACCGCCCTGCTGGATAAGTCTTCTGCCTTCACCCTTTGAGGGGATAAATTTTACATTTACAAGGAGGTCAAGAACAGCTATTCCGTCACCGATTTCATCAGCCGTTACCTGTGCGGAGGGCATATTAGCCGCATCTCCCTGACCTGAGAAGATTGCCGCTGCTGTTTCCTGAGCTTTTTTAGCCTCCTGCTCACCGTGAACAAGCTTTGTAACTTCGTAAGCAAGAAGCTCCTTTACCTTATTGAGCTGACTACCCTCGAGCTTTTCATACTCACGAATTTCATCCATAGGTACAAATGTAAGAAGCTTAAGGCACTTACATACGTCACTGTCATCAACATTTCTCCAATACTGATAGAACTCGTAAGGAGAAGTCTTTTCAGGAGCAAGCCATACTGCACCGTTTGCAGTTTTACCCATTTTCTTACCCTCGCTGTTTGTAAGGAGAGTAAAGGTCATACCGTAAACCTGCTTCTGGTCCTTTCTTCTGCAAAGGTCAAGACCGCCTAAGATATTGCTCCACTGGTCGTCGCCGCCAAGCTCAATTTTACAGTCATACTTACGACTGAGCATCAAAAAGTCGTAGCTCTGCATAAGCATATAGTTGAACTCAAGGAAGGAAAGACCCTTTTCAAGTCTCTGCTTAAAGCATTCTGCCGCAAGCATCTGATTAACCGAAAAGCAAGAGCCGATGTCACGAATAAACTCAACATAGTTGAGGTCTAAAAGCCAATCTGCATTGTTAACCATAATAGCCTTACCGTCAGAAAAATCAATCACCTTTGAAAGCTGTTCCTTGAAACGTTCACAGTTATAATCGATTGTTTCCTTTGTCATCATCTGACGCATATCCGTTCTTCCAGAGGGATCGCCAATGTGACCTGTACCGCCGCCGACAAGAGCGATGGGACGGTGTCCGTGCATCTGCATATGACGCATAACAACCATCTGCAGGAAATGTCCTACATGCAGGCTATCTGCCGTAGGGTCAAAACCTATATAGAAAGTCACCTTCTCTTTTCCGAGAAGCTCGCGAATTTCTTCTTCGTGTGTGGTCTGTGCAAGAAGACCTCTTTCCTTTAAAACGTCAAATACGTTTTCCATTGTATAATCATTCCTTTCACGGTAATTAAATACTATATACCTAATTTATATTATACCATTTTCAGGTACTGTTTTTCAAGTGTTTTAGGGTATTTTATAAGCAATATGTCTAAAAAACAACACCTTTTCCGTCAAAAACAGGGATAAAGCTTTCCGAGGCTGCTTCCTCCTCCTGAATAAAGGCGTTTTCAATGCCGATTTCAAGGCAGAAATCTAGTATTTCATCATACTCTTCCGATGTCAATTTTCGGGATAACTCAGGGTATTTTCCGCAATTTCCAAAGGGCGTATATTGACTCATAATACTGAGAAGCACATTTTCTTTATAATTTTCATAGACATAGCTGATAACCTCTTTTGAATCGTCTTTGCAGGTTGGCAAACACAGATGCCTCACAATAACACCTTTTTTAAGGATACCGTTTTCATCAAAGGCGGGTTTTCCTGCCAGACTACACATTTTTTCGAGGGCTTTTTTTGAAACATCGGGATAGTCCTCTGCCATAGAATATTTCTTCGCAATATCAGGATTCATATATTTAAAATCCACAAGATATATGTCAATTACATCCTTTAAATAATCCAATGTTTCCAAAGACACATAACCGCTGCTGTTAAGTATAACAGGGATTATAAGCCCCTCTTTCTTCGCGTTTTTCACAGCCTGTCTTATGTGCGGTGCAAAATGCTCTCCCGTTACAAGATTGATATTATGTGCACCCTCATCCTGAAGACCCAGAAAAATACGGCTGAGATTTTCGGCATCTGTCACTACACCTTCTATCCCCCTGCTGAGATTAAAGTTCTGGCAATAACAGCAATGAAGACTGCAGCCTGAAAAGAACACTGTGCCTGAGCCTTTTTCTCCCGATACACACGGTTCTTCCCATAAATGAAGAGATGCTCTGCCGACTTTCAATACGGAGGTTTGTCCGCAAAGCCCCTTTCCTTGTTCATTTCTGTTTACTCCGCACCTCCTCGGACAAAGGGTGCATTTTTCATATTCTTGATACATATTCTCACTTTCCTGCCAAGTATTAACAAATCCGGCAATACAAACTTGTATTACCGGATTTTTAATTGTTTTTATAAATTGTTTATACGGGGTAAACTTTCTGCGCTCCTGATAAAAACTTTTTCTGAAAGCCTGAAAACCGACGGTAATCTTCCTTTGACAGTTTCTTTTTGATATATCCTATTGCCTTGTCATATTCGGGTGCTCTGTCCGTAATGTTGTGGCAGTCAGTTCCCAGCAAAGAAGCCATACCTTTTCTTATAAATTTAACAGCCTTTCTTCTTGTGGAAAACTTATTCACGTAGGCACAGTTCATTTGCAGAACGGCACCCATTTCCAGAAGCTCATAAATTTTAGGAACATTTTCCTTATGCTTAATATATCTTTCAAAATGTGCTATAACAGGAGTTATTCCTTTACCCACAAGTCTTTCGATACTCCGCACCATTGAGCCTGTCCATTTAGTAAAAGGCATCTCCAAAAGCATATACCCAGTACCCTTTATGCACAAATCTTTAAGGTTATCGATTCGCCACAACTCCTCAAAGAAAAACACTTCACAGCCGGAATATAAATTCACCTCAATGTTTTCTGTCTCCAGTTCTTCGAGAAGCGTTTTTAAAGATTTGCTCTTTATTTCGTTAAAATTCTCTGCCGATGATGAGTATGCATAAAAGTGCGGTGTAAGAACAATATCATTAACGCCCTGCTGTTTCAATCTTTTTATCAAAACAACTGATTCTTTTATGCTATTGCTTCCATCATCAATTTCGGGGAGTATATGAGTGTGAAAATCAATCATAAGAAACCCTACTTTTTACTTATCTTTTTTACCGGATTTTGAATTTCCGTAACCATAGCCGTAACCATAACCGTAACCATAGCCACCGTAACCGCCGTAGCCGCCATAACCGTAGCCGCCGTAATATCCGCTTCTGTAATATTTCTGTTTTTTACCGTAGCGGTAATATCCACCTTTTCCGTAACGATAGCCCATCTTTATGTCGGAAAGTCTTCCGTTAAGGACAAATCCGAGGACGTTTGCATCTACAAAAGAGAGCTTTTTAATTGCCTCTGCAACACTTTCCTTATCTGTTCTTCCCTGTCTTACCACAAGGAGAACACCATCTACCATTTTTGACATTACTGCCGCATCTGTTACGATGTTGATTGGAGATGTGTCAAGAAAAATATATTCATAAACTTCTGAAAGCTTTTCGATAACTTCTTTCATGGAATTGCTTCCGAGAAGCTCTGCCGGATTCGGGGGCATATCACCAGAGGGGATTACATCAAGATTTGCATAATCAGAATGAACTATTGTCGAATCAATAGTATTTAAATTTGCAAGGATATTTGAAAGACCGGGTGTTGAAGGAATATTCAAAAGATTTGCGATATTAGGTTTTCTGAGGTCGCAATCCACAACCAGAACTTTCGCACCTGTCTGTGCAAAGGAAATTGCAAGATTAAGACAATTTGTGCTTTTTCCTTCTCCTGCCAATGCACTTGTAACAATGATTTTCTTCGCCCCGTCGTGAGGAATTGTGAAAACTACATTTGTTCTGAGTGCTTTATATGCTTCCTTAACATGGAAAGAACTCTTGTCATTTAAAACTTTCGCTCTTTTAACAATAAGCGGAGACCCTGCATTCACAACACTGTTCTTAAGAAATTTAGACGAAATTTTTCGCAAGCTTGAAACTATATTTACCATTATCTAACCCTCCTGTCTCGCTTAATCCCCTGATTCTTCGTCATTTGAAGAATCGTCATAGGATACATAAATTTCAGGGATAGCTCCCAAAACAGGTAATTCGAAACGTACAACCAGATCATCTGCTGATTTAACACGAACATCGAATATTTCCTTGAGGAGTATAAATGATATACTGAGAACAAAGCCCAAAAGTGCACCGAGAATCGTATTGTTACGAACATTCGGAGATGCAGGATTTGAAGAAAGCTTCGCCCAATCTACAACCTTAATAGAGCTTCTGGGAATATAATTCTGCATTTTAGTTTCTGTTGTTCTGCCTATTGAATCGGCAATTTCACGTGCCATAACACGGTCATTGTTCAATATTTCAATACGCACAATGTATGTATTGGCAATTTCCTCAACCGTCAACATTTTTTTAATATCCCATACACTAAACTTTTCTTGCGTTTTATTCTTTATTTCAGTTGCAACCTGCTCCAAAATCGCATCGCTCTTTATAATTTCAATACAGGTGGGAACAAGGAGCTGTGATGCAGTAATATCACTAGAGTAGGTTTTTGTTTCCATCGGTTTTGACGGGTCCATTTCATCCTGCGCAACCTCGTTATTTACAACCATCGTTACACTTGATTCGTACTTTTTCACGAAAAAGAATTCGCTGAGAGCGTACGCTGCCAATCCGAAAACAATAGTTATCACAAGAATTGATACTATTCGGTCGAGCACGACCTCTATCATCCGTTTTATATCAATTTGTTCGTTATCTTTAGAGTTATTCATCAAACTTCCCCCCATAACATTCTCCACTATATTCTAATACAAAAACTATGTTTTTGTCAATACAAACGGGCGTTTTTTCATAAGTTTTCGTAGGTTTCATCAATATTGTCGTAAGAATTGTTATATGCTTCTACCGCCATTGTGTCACAAATTTCATTATATGGGTTTCCGTTATGTCCCTTAACCCATATAAAAGTGACCGTATGCTTTTCGATAAGAAGAAGGAGCTTTTCCCACAAATCACGGTTCAAAACAGGTTTTTTATCGGATTTTTTCCATCCGTTTTTCTGCCATGAAGAGAGCCATTTCTGGTTTACGGCATCGGTAAGATACTTTGAATCACTGTACAAATCAACGATACAAGCTTCTTTGAGAAGACTGAGAGCATCTATCGCAGCCATAAGCTCCATTCGGTTGTTTGTGGTTTTCCTGAAGCCTTTACTTATCCTTTTTTCGTTTCCGTTGTAAATAAGCACTGCACCGTATCCGCCCTTCCCCGGGTTTCCTGTGCATGCGCCGTCTGTATATATTTCTACTTTTTTCAAAATATCACCCACAGCATTGTTTTTCAAAAGAAAGGTTGTTACAAAACTCTTTGCAACAACCCTCTTTTTATACTGACTTTTTTGCGTTTTATCCCTGCATTCCGGGAGGAACAATAGTTCCTTTTCCGGGTTTTGCATAGAACTCACCATATTTTCCGTCGGAGAACTTCTTAACAAGTTCCATAGGCATTTTCTTGAGAACCACCTGTGTTCCGTTGCCGATTGCACGAATATATGCATATGTTCCGGAATTAATGGTAGCTTTCTTTCCGCGGGCAACTATTCTTTCAACGGTACAATCGGTAAAGTTAACTTCACTTTCAACACCGTCACCAATAAAAATAACGTTATCTGTTTTAATGCCCTTGATAGTAACATTTTCAGCTCTTACAAGAATATTTCCAGCAGGAAGGTTTGTATATTCTCCTTCCTCATCAATATATGTAGTTACGATTCTGTCCATAATCTGAGCAAACTCAAGACGTGTCATTGGCTCAAGAGGTCTTATCTCTGTAATATTTCCGAGATAGCCTGCTGCAGCAATGCTTCTCACTTCCTTTGCAGCCCATGATGCAACCTGACTGCCATCGCTGTATTTTCCAAGCGCACTTGCATCGCTGTCGGGAACATCAAAAATTCTGCAAAGAACAACGAGTGCTTCCTGACGGGTAATTGTATTGTTGGGGTTAAGCTGTTTCTTATCATCGCCCTTGAAAGCTTCCATGGAAACAGCCTTCGCCATAGCTTCATAGTACCAATCATCTGACTTAACATCAACGAAATCGGATAAATCTGCTTTTTCCACAGTTTTCATTGCTCTTGACATAATAGTTGCCATCTGAGCTCTTGTGATAGGTGTCTGAGGTCTTACTGTGTTATCCTCAAACCCTTGAATAAGACCGTTATCCACAGCCTTCTTAAGCACTTCACCGTCTTCTCCCTGAGGCATATCTGTAAATGCAGCAAAAGAGTTCACAGACATAAGAAGAAGCATTGCAACAGTCATAATAATTGCAGTTAATTTTTTCATTTTCTTTATCTCCTTTTATGTAAAATAAATTATATTTTAATATGTAGCCCCGCAGTGCCGTTTTCTTCGGACTATTCTAAACCTGCGCGAGCAGGTGGGTGACCTAATTACCGCTCCTGGGTTTCCCTGTCTTCAAACGGAGGGCCTACACGCCACGGCAAAACATCAGTCTCCCTTAATAGATGTGTTGGTTAAAATAAATCCGTAATTGCGTACACCGCAGGGGACGGGATATATTATATCACATATCCCCCTTTAAATCAATCCAGAAATTCAAATTCGTCCTTGTTATTTTCCTTGAAAATATTATAAACACTGTCAAAAATTTCACCGTCGTCAATACCCTCAAGCATTTCCTCGCCATCAACCTCTACAAGTTTCATAACGAAAACTTCACCATCGATTTCTTCGCTGTCGGTTGCGGGAATAAGTATAAAATAGGTTTCCCCCTCATATTCTACTGTATCGAGAAATTCGTAATCCTCCTCAACTGTTTCGAACCCTGCTCTGTTTTCCTCTGTCATAACAATGTACTCCTTTATCAATAATTAGCGTCAAGATAGCCCTGCAGAATTATAACTGCAGCAATCTTGTCCACCTTGGTCTTCCTTTTTTTTCCGCTGACACCGCCACTTTCCAGAATTCTGTGTGCTTCGGTGCTGGAAAGCCGTTCATCCCACATAACGTATGGAATGCCAAGCATCTTAGAAAGCTCCTTTGCAAATTCCTCAGTATATTCGGCACGATGTCCGAGAGTGCCGTCCATACGCTTTGGATGGCCTACAACGAGCTTTTCCACTCCATGCTGACGGGCAACCGCACAAACCTTTTCAAACTGAAGCGCTCTGTCCTTTTCACTTATTGTGTTCAGAGGATTTGCAAGCATACCGAGAGCATCGCTGACGGCAATACCGATTCGTGCTTCTCCGTAGTCAAGGCCTAATATTTTCATAATCTTCACCAAGGATATTATAACAGATACTTTGCCCCAATGCAAGCTATTTATACAAAAAGATAACGAGAAGTAAAAAATCAAGTTTTTACTTCCCGTTTACTTCTTTAGGCTAATTTCTCAATTTTAGTTATAGACAGTTCATATGCTGTCCTTACTTCAGTTTCGTCTTCAGAAATCCGTTTATTGTAGGTTCTTGACTGCAATCTTCCCCACAGCATAACATTACTTCCTATTTCAAGATTCTCGCTGTAAACGGCATTTTTCCCCCATGCAATTGCAGGAATGTAATCACTTCGGTTAAAGGCACGATTTACGGCAATAATCAAATCTGTTATTTCCCTGCCGAAAGGAGTTCGTCTGTATATAGGTTCTTTGCAGATAAATCCGTTTACAAAAATCTCGTTGGGATTGGAATCGTCATCGGGAAGTGCAGGCGCAATCCCCTTAGCAAAAACCGTCAGAATCAGCCGTGTTTTTTGTTCTGTATATTTGTTGTAGCTGCGAAGCTGTCCCTTGACTTTAATTTTGTTTCCGGGTTGAAGAAGAATACTGTCAAGCTGTCTTTCGGGAACAGTTATGGGAAGAAGGTCGTCATTTTCCGAAAGACGGGGAACACGGAGCATAAAACTGTAAAATTCCTCGTCCAGCACACTGTGGCTGAAGCGGGCTTCTGTTTCAACTGTACCTGTTAATGTAATTATATTGTTATCCATTGTTTGCAACTCCTTTTGATATGTATTTAAGTCGTCGACTAATTATATGCACAAAAAAACGCATATATTCCTGAGAATAATGCATTTTTTTATAAAAAGTCAAACAAACACCAAAAGGCTTATTTTTCGACAATTAATATAATCATCACACATTTTTGGGGAGATTTGTCCTGTAATCGGTGAGGTGACTGTCCTGACCTACCTTTCCAAGAATCCAATTACCGTTATTGTAGTATACTTCCGTAACGGATGCGTTTGAAACCCATGGAAAATTCTTCATACAATCAAGAGAATCACAGTCAATCTGGCACTGTGTCGCACGAATGGGGGTTGCATGAGTTGCTATGGCAATTGTTTTACCAGCGTTCTCTTTTGCGATTTCTTCAAGAGTATCTTTTACTCTCTTAGCTAATTCCCTGACTGTTTCACCGTCGGGACAAGAGGAGTTTCCTATGTCCTCTTTCCATATTCTGTACTCTTCCGGAAACTTTATAACAATGTCGTCAAAGGGCATAGCTTCCCACTCGCCTGCACGTATCTCCCTGAGCCCGTCATTGGGTATTATGGGAATATTCAAGACAGTTGCCACAGCTTTTCCCGTTTCAAAAGCACGGATAAGGTCGCTGGCATACACACAGTCAACCTTGTAATTTTCGGCAATAAATTCAGCTGTTTTCTCCGCCTGTTTAAACCCAAGCTCTGTAAGGGGTGCATCGTAATTACCTGCAAAAACCCTTTCAAGGTTTGCTCTGCTTTGCCCGTGTCTTATAAGTAACAATGTTGTCATTTTATATTCTCACTTTCCTAATTTCGCAGGAGGTACAGGCTTTACAATTAATCAATAGTAAGGTCGTGGTTACGACCTATATCTGTTGTTGAGTCACCTTGGAAAATTATTTCTTTTCAATTTTGCCTCTTACGATTTTCTGTGATGCGTTTTTGGGGAATTCAGTATCACGAAGAACAATCTTGTTAATCTGCTTGTATGAGGGAAGCTCGGCAAGAACTCTGTGTACATCTGCATTAATATCCGCGCCGCCAAGAAGTTCGGGGTCAGGATAAATTTCTGCACAGAGGATTACCTTTCCGTCATCTGTTGAGTCATATACGACAGCATCCTTAACATAAGGAAGCATATAGATATACTTTTCAAGCTCTTCGGGGTAAATATTCTTACCGTTATCAAGAACAATGATATTCTTCTTTCTTCCTGTAATGAGAAGCTGACCTTTCTTATTCACATAACCGAAGTCACCTGTATGGAACCAACCGTCAACAATTACTTCTGCCGTCTGCTCGGGCTTTTTGTAATAACCGAGCATTACAATATCCCCCTTGACGCAGATTTCACCGATGCCGTCTTCGTCAGGCTCATCAACCTTAACCTCAAGACAAGGAAGCGGATAACCAACTGTTCTGTAATCGCTGTCCTTGGGGCTGTTTACACTTACAAGAGGAGAACATTCTGTGATTCCGTATCCGTTAAGAATCATAATGCCGATTGCATCAAAGAAATATGCAGTATCAACAGGGATAGGAGCACCTCCGCATACAACCTCTAAAAGATTTCCGCCGAGGCCCTCGTGTACTGATTTGAAAAGCTTTCTTCTGAGGTCAATGCCGACCTTACGAAGAGCATTGCTCACTTTCATCATTGTAAGAAGCACCTTAAGTTTACCCTGCTTTTCTGCATTCTTAAGAACATTCTTATGAAGCGCCAGAGCAACGGCAGGAACAACAAACATATAGTCAGGCTTGTAGAGATTGAGGTTCTTTGCAATCATACGAAGACTTTCGTTGATACAGAAAGTTACTCTGTGGTGGATACCTACAAGGATACCGCAAACCGCTTCATATGTATGATGGTACGGGAGAATCGAAAGGCACTTGGTATAAATTGTAGCTGTTCGAAGTCCGTGGTATATGAGGGAAACAAGGTTTTTTTCGCAAAGCATAACACCTTTGGACATTCCTGTTGTACCAGAAGTATATACAAGCATCTTCATAGCTTCAAAATCATTTTTCATATCAACATAGCTTGTATCACCGTCTTTATAAAGCTTTCTTCCCTCTTCCAGAAGAAGGTCAAAAGAAAGGAAATCACCGTCATGCTCCTCGCGATCGAAACCAACGAAGAACTTAACCTTTGAAAGCTCTTCTCTCTTTTCACGGAGAACATCTTCATATTTTCCCTGATAGAAAATAACTTCGCTGTCACTGTCTTCCATAATATGAAGATAATCCGCTGCAGGAAGCTCCTTATCAATACCAACAAATACACAATCGGAAAGAAGTACGGAAAGATATGTATTAATCCACTTATAGCTGTTTTCACCAATGCAGGCAATATGTCCCTTGCTGATACCCTTTGAAGCAAGGGCAGTACCGAGGGAATACACTTCCTCATAAAATTCCGAATAAGTTCTCTGACAAACTTCTTTATTTTTGCCTTTGAACATATAGGCAACCTTGTCACCTGATTCATTTTTTGCCAGCTCCAACATCTCGCGAAGAGTTGAGAAAGGCTGAACATCATAATACTGAATAGCCATAATTTTTACCACCTTATATAATATATTTTCATTTTATACTATCTTAAAAACATTTTCAATAGCTTTCCGTTAATTTTTCTGTCATAGGGCTGATAACGCATAGGTAAATCCATAAATGTTTTTTTATCTACAATGCTTTTCGTATGTGAAAACGCATCAAATCCCGTTTTTCCGTGATATGCCCCCATTCCGCTTTCGCCTACACCGCCAAAGCCCATTTCACTTGTTGCAAGGTGTATGACAACATCATTTATGCATCCTCCGCCGAAAGATATTCTTTCAAGAATACTGTTGATGTTTTTGCGATTCTCTGAAAAAATGTAAAGTGCAAGTGGTTTTTGTCTGCCCTTTAAAATTTCAAACAAGTCATCGAAAGTTTCATATGTGATAATGGGAAGCACGGGTCCGAAAATTTCTTCCTGCATAACCTTATCTTCAAAGGTTATGTTATCCATAACCGTAGGTGAAATCTGCAGGGTGCTTCTGTCCGATTCTCCTCCGTATACAAGCTTTTGGCTATCAATAAGACCATTGATTCTGTCAAAGTGCTTTTCATTTATAATTTTGCCGTAGTCGGGATTTCTAAGTGGGTTTTCACCGTACTGTTTTTTTATCTGTTTTTTAACCTCTTTTAAGAACTCATCCTTTACATCCTTATGGCAAAGAACATAGTCGGGAGCAACGCAGGTCTGACCGCAGTTAAGATATTTACCGAAAACAATTCTTTTTGCGGCAAGCTTAATTTTCGCTGTGGAGTCAATTATGCAGGGACTTTTTCCGCCTAATTCAAGAACGGCAGGGGTAAGATGCTCGCTGCATCGACGGAGAACTTCCTTCCCTACTGCCTGACTGCCCGTAAAAAATACCATATCAAACTTCTGACTGAGAAGCTCGCTGTTTTCCTTTCGTCCGCCTGTTACTATCGAAACATATTCGGGAGGGAAACAGTCCTCTATAATTTTCTTTACAATCTTACTTGTTTCGGGAGAATATGCGCTGGGCTTTATAACCACAGTATTTCCTGCCGCAATAGCGTCTGCCAACGGGTCTATTGTAAGGAGAAAGGGATAGTTCCACGGGCTCATAATAAGTACATTACCATAGGGTGAAGGTTTTTTGAAGCTTGTGGAAGCAAACTGCGGAAGAGGTGTACACACAATCTTTCTCTTTGCAAATTTTTTGGTATGCTTTATCATATAGCTTATTTCCGTAAGTGATAAGCCAACCTCACACATAAAGCCCTCAAATTCACTCTTTCCTAAATCTGCTTTTAATGCATCGTTTATGGCCTGCTCGTTTTCTTTTATGGATTTGTACAGTTTTTTAAGCATCTCTATACGGAATTTAACAGGGATTGTCACGCCCGTAGAGAAAAACTCACGCTGTTTTACAAGTATTTCATCAATCTTCATAATCTTTACTCCATTACTGCATAATAGAACTTCTCAAGTTCTTTTGCATTCATTAAAACGGGAACGGGATAAAGCGGATTTCCCTCTCTGTCAGCGTGTTTTGACATAACAGGAATATCTTCCTCTTTTATTCCCTGAAGCTTATCGGGGACAGACATATTTTTATTCAGGTTTTTTATCTTCTTTATAAATTTTTCTGCGGCAACTTTGTAGGAATCGCCTTTTTTTGCAACACCTGAAAATACCGCAAGCTCATAGAGTTTTTTGTAAATCTTCTCCCCGTATTCCTCGAGCACGATTGGAAGAAGAACTGTGTTTGCAAGCCCGTGGGGGATGTTATACTGACCGCCTAAGGAATGTGCAACGGCGTGAACATATCCAACATAGGATTTTGAAAATGCAATGCCTGCTTTGTATGCCGCCTTAAGCATATTTTCACGGGCAATGTAGTTCTCAGGCTCGTTATATGCCGTTTCAATATTTTCTATTATAAGTTTTACCGCTTCTTTGGAAAGAAGCCTTGTTTCCTTGCTTGTCGACCTACCGATATATGCCTCCACCGCGTGGGTAAGTGCATCCATTCCCGTGGTCGAGGTAAGATGTTTTGGAAGAGTATATGTTACCTTGGGGTCTAAAACAGCAAAATGCGGAATCAACGGAAATGAATTCATAGTGTACTTATGTTTCTTTGCCGTGTCGGTTATAACCGCCGTTACCGTAACCTCGCTTCCTGTACCTGCCGTTGTGGGAACGGCAAAAAGCGGGGGAAGCTTTCTGAAAATTCTAAGGTCGCCTTTCAGCTTATCAAGATTTCTTTTAGGATAAGCTACTCTTGCACCGACCGCCTTTGCGCAATCCATTGCACTGCCGCCGCCGAATGCAATAAGACATTCGCACTTTCGGTCATTATAAAGCTTAAGTGCTTCTTCCACATTTTCTGTTGTAGGATTGGGGCGTGTGCTGTCGTATACGATATATTCCAGATTGTTACCATGGAGTGAAAGCTCCATCTCCTCGGTTGCCCCTGATTTTTTCAGAAATTCATCTGTTATTATAAGTGCTTTTTTTAAGTTGAGTTTTTTAATTTCTGCAGGAATTTCATTCACGCTTTCGAGGATTTTCGGCTGTCTGTACGGAAGTACGGGGAGTGCCAGATGAAAGCAGAACTGATACACTCTGCAAAATGCTTTTTTTAACGGATTCATATTAAAGTCCTTCCTTGCTAATTTTTTTCAGGTTAGCAGATATTGTCTCAAGGGCATGGTAAAAACTCTCTCTCTGCTCCTCAGTAAGACCTTCTCCGCCCTTTTCAACAGCGAGCTTGACCCTTTCACGGAGAGTCTTGGTAGCTTCCCTGCCCTGCTCGGTCAATGTGATTTTCGCACGGTAGCCGTTTACTGTAGTATTTTCACGGGTAACAAGTCCCTTGGATTCCAATGCCTTGACAGCACGGGAAACCTCTGCTTTATCACGATTGCACATCTCCGAAAGATTTGCCGATGTAAGCCCCTCGTGGTGCTTATACAAGGCTATGAGATATATAACATATGTGCCTTTTAATCCGAAAGCACTCATTTCATCAGCGGCGATTTTATTCCAGCTTGACATTATTTCAGATAATCCCAAAGTAAAAACCTCAAAACGGCCTACCATAGCAATTTCTCCTTTTAAAAATAGACTTGTTGAAAAATCAACAAGTCTATTATACAAAAAAGATGTTGATTTGTCAACATCTTTTGGAAATTTATTAAAATTTTTACTTATCATCTGTGGCAGGATTGTTGAGAAGTTTTCCCGATTCATCAAACCTTGAGCCGTGGCATGGACAGTCCCATGAATGTTCCTCCTTGTTATATTTTAACGCACAACCCAAATGGGGACATCTTGGAGTTGTGGGAGTAACTATACCTTTTACCGACTCAAACATATTTATTGCAAGCTGTGGATGAAGAATTGTTCTTGAAGGTGAATAAAGCTCTTCATACTCGCTCCTTTCTCCGCATATCAGTTCGGTCAGAAGCATTGCTGAAACCATAGACGATGTCATCCCCCATTTGTTAAATCCCGTTGCAACATACAAATCGGGAGTTGATTTGGAGTACTGTCCAATATAAGGAATTGAATCAAGTGTCATACAATCCTGTGTTGCCCATCTGTCAACCTCCCGAGCTGCGGGGTAGTATTTTTTTGCCACCCGCTCAAGCTCTGCCCAATTCCCGCCTTTGCTACCCGTACGGTGGCTTCCGCCGCCAAGCAGAAGCAATCCGTTATGCGTTCTGAAAGAAAGCCCGTCTTTTGCTTCGTCAACGTACATATCCTTGATATCAGGTGCGTTTTCCAAAGCAAGGACGTATGACCTGTGCTGATACATTTTGAGGAAATATCCTCCGTGTTTATTGAGAAAAGGGAAATGAGTTGCAACTATAATTTTTTTTGCTGAAATCTTCCCGTGATGTGTTGTTGCAGTATGCGGTTTCAATTCAAGTATTTTGGTGTTTTCATATATTTTTAACCCGTCTGTAATTGCATAGGCAAATTTTAAGGGATGGAATTTCCCCTGCTCCCCTACTTTCACCGCACCTGCTATATCAAACGGCAGTTCAGTTTTTCGTAAAAATTCAGCCTTGCAACCGATTTTATCCAATGCCTGAATTTCTTTTTCAATTGCTTCTCTGTCATCTATAGAGTAGACAACATTATTACTGACTTCAAAGTCAGAATCTGACCGCGATGCAAGTGATTTTAATTTTTCCATAGCAATTTTCTGACTTTCGTAGTAGAGCTGTGCTTTTTCAGTTCCGTACTTTTTTATTATCTTGTCATATATCAGACCGTGTTGGAGAGTAATTTTTGCCGTAGTGCCGTTTGTTACACCGTTACAGATTTTGTCTGCCTCGGCTAAAATACAATCCACTCCTGCTTCTTTCAGCATATATGCACATAAAACTCCACACATACCACCGCCGATAATGAGTACATCTGTTTTTGTATCCCCTTCAAGGGGAGTAAATTTTGGTTTGTCAATATTGTTCCATATGGATTTCATACGTTCACCTCTTGGTGTTATTGTGCCAAAGATTGATAATAATATGAAAACCTCCAAGAAGGTTAACTTGGAGGTTTTCATATTATCCTATAAACATTTGTGTCCAGTAATTTCCGTTCGGAACATATCCAACACCGATTTTTTTATATGTAGAATTTAATATATTGGCACGGTGTCCTGAAGAATTCATCCACCCATTCACAACCGCCTGCGGAGTTGTCTGTCCTTTGGCAATATTTTCTGCTGCACTTCTATATGATATACCGAAATTTTTCATCATAGTAAACGGACTGCCATAAACCGGACTGTTGTGTGAAAAATAGTTGTTGTCTTTCATGTCCTGTGACTTATATCTTGCCACACGGCTCAGTTCCCAATCTGCCGTAAGGGTATTTAATCCGTTTTTTACCCTGATTTCGTTTACAAGTCTGATAACCTCATTTTCATAGTTTAAAACCTTTGTATCGGTTTTGGGAATATTCAAAACCTGTCCGGGATAAATAAGTTCAGGATTTGCAATGTGCGGATTTGCACTTTTTATCTCGCTCAGTCCCACCTCATGTTTGACTGCAATTTTCCACATACTGTCGCCCGACACAACCGTGTACTGCTGCGCTGATTGGGCATAGCTTGGAAATACTGCGGTTATTTGAAATAACGCTATCAGAAAAATTAAGATTTTTTTCATTTTAACACCTCCTATGTATTACTATAACATATAGGGTTGTGTGTTTTCAAATGTAATATATGGGAACAAAAACAGTGTACCTTTCAGCACACTGTTTTCGATTATTTTGCTTCAAGCATTGTTCTTAAAATAATCTCTAAAAATATCGTACATTTGCTCGGAATCATTAATATAATAGGCTCTTGCTAATTTTCCGTCAGAGGTAAAATCTGCACCATTCCACCAAACGGCAAATTTTATATTAGGAAACATTTTTATTTCAGAAAGCATTTTTTCCGTCCATTCTTCTTTATTTCCGCCTTTTCTTGCACAGGAAAATTCTGTTATCATAAATGGCATATTATAAGTTTTTATGGATTCATTGTACAAAGGTGTATACAACTCTCTAAACGATGTCCACTCTTCCCCCTCATAGAACGTTCCTGTGTTGTAAAGTGTCAGACCGAGTACATCTACATAGCCATTTCCCGGATAATACATAGCCTCTGAATTCCACCTGAAATCAGGAAAAGATTTTCCATTTGGATTCCATATCCAAATCACATTATCTGCATTATGCTTTTGAAAAATATTATATATGCAACGATACATTTCTCGATACAGCTCTGTGTCAAGCGACATATGATACCCTGAATATTCACACCAATCTCCGTTCATTTCATTTGCAAATCTGAAAAAAACGGGGTGTTTAAAATCAGCAATATCCTTAGCATAATTGTGTAAAAACTCATCATAATCCCCATCAAGAACACGAAAAAGTTCATTTCCTGATTGGTGCATTCTTCTAGGTTGGAGAGTCAACTCCACAATACGGTTTTCTGAATATGCCTTATCCAAAAAACCTCTGACTTGTGTTGAATCATAAACCTCGTTAAATTCAGTATATAGCAGTAGAAGTTTAAATTTATGATTAATTCGATTTTCTATTTTATATAGCTCCTCGCTCTCAATATAATCATACTGATATATACCCCACTCTATTTCATTTGAGTTTTTAAAGTATTGGTCATAAAATTCTTTTGTTTCAGCATTAAATTCTCTATTTGAAGCATACTTAATATTATGGACTCTTTCTTCCCCTTTAACGGGTTTTATTATAGTAAACGCTGATATATATTCTTTGTGATTGTCAATTTTATATGTGGATTTAATTAATATCGTATACACTTTTGTATGGTTAGGAACATCTATTTTTAAATAATAGTTTTTATCATTTTCAATCTTTGAAAGCTTTTTTCTATTCCACGACAGCATCGTAATATTCCCTTCTTTAATTTGTTTTACATCAAAATAGTCTACTTCATTCGATGTAATAGCGCGATTTGTGTAGTTTACATAGCTTAGTATTTCTTCACCTATACAATCCTCTGTATAAATTTCAATAATACAATCATTGGACACAAACCTAACTGCATAAGGCAAAAATTCTTCATCGATATAATACCCATTCGGCACTTTATATCCATATCCGTCAATCTCATTTATATAATAACCTTCTTCGTTGATGGTTTATTGTACTCTGATATTATTATTGTTGTCAGTAAAAAAAGCCAATAAGAGTATTATTAACAATCCAATTGCCAAAAACTTTTTTCTTCTATACAAGCTAAAACACCTTTTTCTCGTAAAATTTCTGCAGAATTAAACAAATCTGCAATTTACGACTTAATTATACAACAACTTTTAGTTGTTGTCAATAACTACTTTTGGGTGTTTTACTTAACAATTTATTGTTGTTATAATTAAATTAGGTGAGGAAAATGATAAAAAATCTCAAGAAGCTGCGTACAGAAAAGAGAATAAGCCAGCAACATTTAGCAAGCATTTTAGGGATAAGTCAGCAATCTATAAACAAATATGAGAACCATAATGTTGAACCCGATATTTCAATATTAATTGCTATTGCCGAATATTTTGATACTACTATTGATTATTTAGTAGGCAAAAATGACAACCCTGATTTGTTAGAAAGTAATTTTTCTGAACAAGAAAAAAAGCTTATTGCCCAATACCGTAAATTAAACGATTCCGAAAAAATTTGCGTTGATACGCTTATTGAAACTTGTTGCAGAGTAAAGCAATGAAAGTAAAATTATTATAAGACACATAAAAACAGTGTACCAATGGTACACTGTTTCTGCTTCATTTAATGTAAAAATACCAACTAATTATGAAGTTTATTCCTCAATGATAGTAATTCTTGAGCTGCAACAATTCTCGATTCTTTATCTTTCCCTATATTATTTTCATCTAAATAGCTAATGTATACTTCCATATCATCCTGCTTAAATAATTCAGCATAACACAAATAAAAAAATGCGATTGTCCGATTTATAATTGCGTCCGTGCTGGTTTTTCTGTTTTCTACCAACTTGCTATATGCAATTTTTATAGCAAGTTCCTTATTATTTTGTATTACACGTGTCAATTCTCCCAATGTATTAATTTTCAACCAATTTAGTTCTTTAATTGTACTAGCATATCCTTCAGCTGAAATTTCCTCTGTAAAATCAGCACCAAAGTACTTTTCTATCTCTTTGTTAATTTCAATAATATCTGTATTAGTTGTCATAAGTGTATCTAGTAAAACAGCATCTATCTCCTGATTCATAAATTCCTCATTATCAATTTTATTTTCAGCTTCAAGCCTATATGAGGATAATTTATTACGAATTTGATCAAATTCTTTATCAGCAAGTTCTAATAAGCCTGCCAGACGAGAAAAATCACGACGAATATCACGAGGCACCGTTATGGTGCTCTTATATCCCAAATCATGCTCAATCTCAGCCCATGCATGCTGTAACACTGATCGAATCTGTATTTCACATTTTAAACCTTTATATGCCGCATATTCTTCCAATTTTAACCTTTTACTGTGAATTCCTACTACATAATGCACGCTACAATAACCAAATCTATCAGGTTCTAGCGCCTTACGTTTATCTATGGAATTATTTTTATCTACATCAAACTCTTTTTCTACAAGATCCGATATTCTATCAACATCAGCAGCATAATAAGTGATTATACGGAGTCCTGTAACATCAGTCAAATCAGTTAAATTTCCATATTTATCGCCTTTAATATCAATTTTTCTACTTAAGCTTTCACGTTCTTTAATACGATATGTTATAGCATTATATGTAATTTCTGCATTAAACAAAAGACTCTTCAATAAGTGTTCAACAGCATCACCAAAATTCCGGTAAAGATGTTTTTTCTCATCATATTGTTTCATTACATTAGACTTATTTGACATTTCATCCACCACACAATACCAATATAATATAATATATATTATATATCATCTTTGTAATCAAATCAACTTAATTGTCTAAAAAGATAATAAATTGCAAAAAAAGACTTTCGTCAGTTTCATTAAATTTCAAATCAACGACCGGTCCAAAATATGGTCGTTCTACTTCGCTACAGCTCGTATTACTCCCTATTTTCTCCGAAGTCACTCTCCTTTCATCTGCCACCGGCAGCAGTCGAGTTCGTTCCAGTTAACGCCGCTACGCGGCTGTTAACAAGCGAGGACGGTGGTGAGAGTCAAACAGAGGGGAAAAGCACAAAATAAAAGAGAGTACCTTTTGGTACTCTCTTTTATTTTGTGGAAGAGCCGAATGGTTTAGATGCCAATATATTTTGGATAATATTTCAATCCCTATGTATTTAACATAACATCGATCTGCTTACTTACATAATATATACTTGTAATAATTAACTTCCTAATAAAGTCTTCAACATAACGCGACTCTTGATTGTTTTTATTAACTTTTCTTTTTCTTCTTTTGGAATATTCTTGTCTGCTGTATTTATTATATCTTCTAGAATATTTATTACTTGATCATATTTTGTCATTACTTCATAACTCGAAACAAATGCAAGTGCATCCTCCTGAGTTTGTAATTTTTCCCTGTTCGTCTGCAGTTGCTCCTTCAGTGCCTTTATTTGTGGTTTTGAACCGATAATGCAATGTTTATTTAACTCATTCAATAACATTTCATTTCTTTTTGCAGTAGTCATAACACTATCCCAATCAGTAGTTCCAACTCTAGAATAAATATTTCCCACCAGCCATCCAAGTTTAGCCTTAAATTCGTCAGTTAACTCTAAAATTTTAGCCGCAAGGCACTTATCATAATGCAACAAACTCTTGATTGCTATGGATACCTTGAGCGTAACAATCATAGATTTTTGAAGTGAAACTTTGTCATCTTGATATAGAAAAAAATAGTCCGGCTCCGTATTGTTATAAATTCTTTCTAAAAATTGATACGCTCTATCTTTTTGCTTACTATCCATTAGCAAAAAACCTTCAACTTTTTCAGCATACTTATCAGTTGCAAATTTGGTTTCAATAAAATCATCAAAATCTCTGACAGCTGCAAGCGTTATATATGGGGTTTTACATTTATTCCCATCCCTTCTTACTAAATCACAGCTTTGTGTCAATACCATAAAATATTTATATTGTTCATTCAAAAAATACGGATGCACTTCTTTTAAAACACTTTTTAGTTCGTCCGTGACAGTAAGCAAATCACCTTGACACAATGAAGAAGAGTCTATATCTTGCTTGTAAGTAAAATGAATTTTGGCAACAGCTTGAGTTCCATTTTCATCTACCAAATATATCAACCCTCTCCAAACTTCGCATTAATTCTGCGATATACTTCATTTTTTCTTTCTTCATTAAAATTAACCATTTTTCTTGATGCTACTTTGTTTTCGGATAACTTTGCCGCTTTTACTTCGATTTTGCAAGTTGTGGCAATACTTGTTCCTTTGTTACTTATACCCCATGCTTCAATATAAGCTTTATTTCCAAATTGAATTTTTCCACTTTTTGTATTTTTCATAGTTACTCTTCCTCAATTTCATATCCCATGCCAAGTAATATACTCTTTGTTTCATCTAAAAAACTATTTATCGTGTTTTTATCTATAAAAATGCTCTTTACATCTTGCTCATCATGATGTTCATTAAAAATAAATTTGGAACTTGCATTTTCTAACAAGCAATCTATGTTAATAATCTTATCATCTTTCTTTATTGCTCTGTGAATATTAGAAGAGCTTATTTCATATCCTAAATCAACAATCTGTCTTGAATCTGGTATACTATCAAAAATTTCAGCCAGTCGCATATCCTCTGTATCAATATAAGTAATATTATATCCATATGCAACTTTTTGTGGCGTGCTGGCTCTTGTTATAAAATTCGAAACACACTTGGCCAATTGCTCTACAATCTGATCGCTTATATTTGTTGTGGAAAAGACAATTTTGTCCCTGTTGGGTTTTATAATAATATCATTATGTTTAAATGAAACTTCAACATCAATTCCTATTCCAAATACTCCAATCTCTATTTGCGGAACTTCAAAGACACTATTTGATATCCATTCAGGTTGAACATAAAGATTATTCCAATCTCCCAAGATAACTATCGCTAACGAATCATTAACATATTTCATAAAAATCACACTTTCCTATATAACAATATTTATATTGTATTTTATTAATCACAAAACAATTTAGTGCAAACAAAAAAAACTATCATTTTTTATAGTATAACACATTTTTTTACTTAAATCTATACTTTTTTAAAATTTCTCCCTTTTACACAAACAACCTTAAATCAAATTGTCACGAATTTTCATAAGTATATATTCTCACAAATACTACAATAAATTTGTTTGTTTAACTGATTTATGATACAATAGAAACCATTTTAAATTTAAGGAGGTTTCAGTATTATGAGACAAAAATACACACAAAAGCAAAAAGATGATATTATTAAATGCTATCTTGCCGGAGAAAAAGTTATGTCTATTCATAAACGTACTGGCATATCTCGTTCTACAATTTATACTTGGATTAATGAATATGATTACAACCATAAGGTTAAAGACCATGCTATAAATATCAAAGATTATAACGACCTTACCCGAAAGTATGAACGAAGTCAGATTATAATTAAAATCTTGCAAACAGCACCATGTTTAGCTACAGCTTCAATAGATGATAAATTTTCTGCTGTTGAAGCTATGCTGTTTGAAGGATATAATGTCAATGTTCTTTGCGATGCCTTATCTCTCTCAAAAGGCACATACTACAACCGAAAGCTTCGCGGCAAGAATGGCAATACCCAAGCAAAACAGAGACGAGATGAACTAAAGCCTGTCATAGAAGAAATCTATTACGAAAGCAATCAAATATATGGACCAGACAAGATTTCCGCAGTGATGCATGACAGAGGCTATCATGTTGCTCCCAACACTATTGCTAGAATTATGCATGAAAACGGTTGGTTCAGTATTCGTGGTGGTTCTAAAGCATTGTATGAGATGAACAAAAAACGAAAAGAAAATATTCTAAAACAACAGTTTACTACTTCTCGTCCAAATGAAGTATGGGTTAGTGATGTAACATATTATACTTACAACCAAAGGAGATATTACATATGCGTTATTATTGACCTATATGCTCGTAAAGTGGTCGCCTGGAAGATATCAAAGAAAAATAGCACACAACTTACAAGGAAAACCTTTATGAATGCATACACTTCTCGAGAAATCTCTGGTGGTTTACTTTTTCACTCTGACCAAGGTGGAAATTTTGTATCAAAAACATTTATGAACTTGTTAAAGGAATTGAATGTCGAACAGTCATTTTCAAGAACAAGCAGTCCATACGATAATGCTGTTTGTGAATCGTTTTTCAGCAATTTTAAACAAGAGGAACTATATCGCTACGAATACAAAACTGCTGAAGAAATGAAACGAAGAATAAATAAGTACATGATTTTCTATAACGAAAAAAGGCCTCACTCAATACTTCGATACAAGACACCTAACAAAGTTGAAGAACAATATTACGATAGATTGAGTAATTTGCAAGCATTTAACACAGACACTAATGGTTCAAATCTATAATTTTTTCTATTTTGGTGTTAAAATCAGCATTTTTTCAAAAAAGTGTACGGTATGGACTTTATATAATAATACACCTAAACCTCCATTAAAACCAAGGATTTTGGGTATAAGAAAACACCTGATATTTAACACTAATGGTTCAAATATCAGGTGTTATTCATTTGGCTCCCCCTGTTGGGCTCGAACCAACGACAACGCGGTTAACAGCCGCGTGCTCTGCCAACTGAGCTAAGGAGGAATATCTCTCGCAAAGACCGAAGTCTTTGCGAGTTAGTTCCGGCGACGACCTACTTTCCCAGGCGGCTTCCCACCAAGTATCATCAGCACTGCAGAGCTTAACTACCGTGTTCGGAATGGGAACGGGTGTGACCTCTGCGTCATTGTCACCGAATATGGAGATTGTGCTTTGCA
>JAZRFC010000073.1:0-3025 GCA_045661145.1 Clostridia bacterium
AATTAAAAAATTTAAAGATAAGCGCCGTGTAGCAATTTATGAAAAAATATCTTTAACACAGCAACAAAAGAAAGAGATAGATACTCTTTTTGGAGAGTGCTACGGAAGAAAGGTTCCGCATGTGTGGCATCGCCATTACACTGCATTTACGGGAAATTTTGATAAAAATTATATTCCTGAACTGTTATATATCCCTGAATTTGAGACATTTATGAATACGAACAAGGTATATAATTGTGTTTTCAGTGACAAAAATGTTCTTCCCTATATTGCGCAGGTGGCAGGAGTAAAAACTCCAAAAACCATACTGTGCTGCATCAGTGGGGTGTACAAAGATAAAGATAACAATGTCTTAAAAAAGGAAGAGGCTTTTAAAATTCTTTCTGACATTGGTAGTGCCTTCATAAAGCCGTCTGTTGATACTGGCAGCGGAAAGGATTGTGCAGTCATAGATGTTACTTCGGGCATTGATAAAATTTCAGAAAGACCGATAGAAGATATAGTAAGAGAAGTCGGGTTAGATTTTGTTGTACAGGAAAGATTAGTCTGCCACAACTCTATTTCGCAGCTTTATCCCAATAGTGTAAACACATTTCGTGTTATATCGTATTTGTGGAAGGACGAAATCAGGACCATGCCTGCAATAATGCGCATAGGAAGCGGTGGAAAATGCATTGATAATGCCCACGCAGGCGGAATGTTTATCGCTGTGGAAGAAGACGGAACATTACATAAAACTGCTTTTACTGAATTTAAAAAGGAGTATACGCATCACCCTGATACAAAAATTTGTTATGAAGGGTATAAAATAGAGGGGTTTGAGAAAATAGTATCTGCAGCAAAGAAAATGCACCAGCTAATTCCCCAGATAGGTGTTATAAATTGGGACTTTACAATAGATAAAAATGAAAATCCTGTCCTTATTGAAATAAACATTTCAGGCGGAAGCGTATGGCTGCCGCAAATAGCACACGGAAAGGGTGCTTTTGGAGAAGACACACCCGAGGTTTTAAAATGGGTGGCACTTATGAAGAAAACAAAACCATCACAAAGGTATAAATATTTATACGGAAAAACAGAGTAAACCATTTAGTAATTAAAGGAGAATGGCTATGGCTGATTTTAAAAAATATGACGGAACAGGAAAAATACTTGTAACAGGAAGCGCCGGTTTTATCGGTTTTCATCTGTCAAAGAAAATTCTTGAAGCGGGTGGCGAGGTGATTGGATTTGACAGCATTAATGATTACTATGACGTGCGTCTTAAAAAGGCGCGCCTTGAAATACTTAATAGGTACGAGAAATTCACTTTTATAAAGGGAAATCTTGCAGATAAAGCGGCAGTTGATAGCCTCTTTGAAGACAACAAGCCTGACGTTGTTGTAAATCTTGCAGCACAAGCAGGGGTACGATATTCAATAGATAACCCCGCAAGCTATATCGAAAGCAATATTGTAGGTTTTTTTAACATACTTGAAGCGTGCCGTCATAACAAGGTAAGTCATCTTATTTATGCGTCCAGCTCTTCAGTGTACGGAAATCAGAAAAAAACACCGTTTTCAACTGACGACAATGTTGACCATCCTATAAGCCTTTACGCCGCAACAAAAAAGTCAAACGAACTGATGGCATTCACATACAGCCATTTGTATGATATCCCCTGTACGGGACTGCGGTTTTTTACAGTATACGGTCCTTTCGGAAGACCCGATATGGCGTATTTTTCATTCACGCAGAAAATTATGCGCGGTGAAACAATCAAGATTTTTAATAATGGTGATATGTACCGCGATTTTACCTATGTTGACGATATTGTACAGGGCATTATGAATATGCTTCTTAATCCTCCCAAGCCTGACGAAAACGGAGATCGGGCAAAGGTTTACAACATAGGAAACAACAATCCCGAAAAACTGATGTATTTTATCGAAACACTTGAAAAAGCTATCGGCAAAACTGCAAAGAAAGAATATCTTCCAATGCAGCCGGGAGACGTTTATCAGACATATGCCGATGTAAGCGAGCTTGAGAAGGATTTTGGATTTAAACCGTCTACCTCAATTGAAGACGGGCTTTCACGTTTTAGTAAATGGTACTTTGAATTTTACGGAGAAAATTGATGAGCTTGATTACACTTAACGGCGTTTCAAAAAGCTTTGGAGAGAGAGTTCTTTTTGAAAATGTATCATTTAATATTGAAAATAATACAAAAATGGGGTTTATCGGCGCGAATGGAGTGGGTAAAACCACTCTTTTTCGTTGTATACTCGGATTAGAGGATTGTGATGGAACAATTTTAAAATCCTCGGAGCTTAAAATCGGAATAATGCAGCAGAGCGCCCCGTCTTCTGAAAGCCTTACGGCGTACGATTATGCGCTTGAGGTTTTTTCGCGCTTTTTTGAAATTGAAAAAGAGCTTGACTCTATCCGCGAAAAACTTGAAAAAGGTGATTGTGATACAGCACGCCTTATAAACAGGCAGGAACAGCTCAATACTGAATATATACGTAATGACGGGCTGACATTCAGGAGTCGTACACGTTCAATGCTTATCGGACTGGGCTTTTTGGAAAGCGAGCTAAACCTTCCTATGAATTCGCTTTCAGGTGGACAGAAAACGCGTCTTTCTCTTGCAAGAACTCTTTTATCAGAGGCAAATTTTCTGCTTTTAGACGAGCCGACAAACCATCTTGATATTGAGTCAGTGCGCTTTTTGGAGGACTTTTTAAAAAACTCTGCCAAGGCATTTATTGTAATCAGCCATGACCGATATTTTCTTGATAAGGTGACAAACACAACTATTGAGCTGGAAAACAGAAAAATAACATCTTATACGGGGTCATACTCAACATATATTGAGAAAAAGGAGCAGGTCAAAAAGGCGGCTCAAAAGAAGTATGAAAATACACTTTCCGAGATAAAGCGTATAGAGGGTATTATTGAACAGCAGAAAAGATGGAACCGCGAGCGTAATATAAAAACGGCTGAGCACAAGCAAAAAAGCATTGACCGTCTTGAAGCGACA
>JAZRFC010000074.1:0-15262 GCA_045661145.1 Clostridia bacterium
AAAGCTTTACCCCATTGTTAAAAACCTTGACATTGAGGAAGATAGTCTGAGGGCATCCGCATTATGCAATGCATATATGTGGCACCAGGGAAAAAGCTGGGAGGAGGATGTGCAAAACCTCCGTACCTTTATAACTGAAAGAGCCTGGTATTTAAAGGATACGTTTAGTTGTTTAGCGGAGAACACATCCTATAAAAAAGGTCGTTACAGAGATGTGCTGGAAAACGAATGGTATCTTGAAGCCGTGACAAAGGCGACTGATAAGGGATATATGAACGGAGTCAGCGACAGATTTTTTGACCCGTATGCAAAGGTAAGACGTAGTGAAACGGCACAGGTTTTGTTTAATCTGTCGGGAGCCAAAGCATCGGCATTTAAAAAACAGTTTTCAGACGTAAATGAGGGCGATTGGTACGCAGATGCAGTAGGCTGGGCGGTGAAAAAAGGCGTAATGTCAGGGGTTTCAAAGGAATCCTTTAACCCGAATCAGTACATTACCCGTGAGGAATTTGTGACGGCACTCTACCGCTATGCAGGAAAGCCAAAAGCAAACGGAAACCTCTCCAAATTTGCCGACAGCGGAGCTGTTTCGTCAGATGCCCGTAATGCCGTAAGGTGGGCAGTAGGGAAAAATATATTGCAGGGGGACGGAAACCATTGTCTTAACCCGAAAGGATATATAACCCGTGCAGAGCTTGCTACCATTCTTATAAAGTATAAATAAGGAAGAAAATTATGCAGAAATTATTAAGCTACATCCGTCGGGGTGTAGATGATTACAAAATGATAGATGAAAACGACCACATTACCGTGGGAGTGTCTGGAGGAAAGGACTCCCTTGCACTATTGTGCGGACTTGCAAAGCTGAGGCTTTTTTACCCCAAGCCTTTCAAGCTTTCCGCCGTAACTCTCGATATGGGGTTCGGGATGGATTTTAGTCCTGTTTCAGACCTTTGCAAAGAGCTGGGCGTGGAATATGTGTTGAAGAAAACCGACATTTCCGAAATTCTCTTTGATATAAGGAAAGAATCCAACCCCTGCTCCCTCTGTGCAAAGATGCGTCGTGGTGCGCTTCACGATGCGGCTTTGGAGCTTGGAAGCCACAAGGTTGCCCTCGGGCATCATAACGATGATGCACTTGATACCTTTATGCTTTCTCTTGTGTATGAGGGGCGTGTAAACTGTTTTTCCCCCGTGACATACCTTGACAGAAAGGACATCACCCTTATTCGTCCCTTGATTTATGCACCCGAAAACTATATCACGGGCTTTGCAAAAAGGCAGGAATTACCCATTGTGAAAAACCGCTGTCCCGAGGATAAGAGGACAAAAAGAGAGTACGCCAAAAATCTAATAAAACAGCTTGAAAAGGAAAACCCCGGCTTTAAAACACGCTTATTTACTGCAATTGAGGGAAGTCACGCAGGAAACTTTGGAATTTTCCCGGAGTAATATTGACAAATACAACCAATAGTGATAAACTATATTAGCACTCTCGTTTGAAGAGTGCTAATTATCATTCTGAAAGGATGTAATACTATGGCAAAAAAGCAGTTTAAAGCAGAATCCAAAAGACTGCTGGATATGATGATTAACTCAATCTATACTCACAAGGAAATATTTCTTCGTGAAATTATTTCCAATTCCTCTGATGCACTTGACAAGCTGTGCTACAAGTCCATTACTGACGGAAAGACAGGCATCAGCCGTGAGGACCTTTATATAAAGGTAACAATTGACAAGGAAAACCGTATCATAAAGGTTAGTGACAACGGTATCGGTATGACCGCCGAGGAGCTTGAAAAAAATCTCGGTACAATTGCAAAAAGCGGTTCTCTTCAATTCAAAACCGATATGGAAAAGCAGGAAGATATAGATATTATCGGTCAGTTCGGTGTCGGCTTTTACAGTGCATTTATGGTAGCTGAAAAGGTAACTGTTATTACCAAGGCATTCGGTGAGGAGCAGGCATACTCTTGGGAATCTAACGGTGCTGACGGTTATACAATTACCGAAACGGGGAAAGACGGTCACGGTACAGACATTTATATGAAGATAAAGGCAGACAGCGAGGATGAAAAATACAGCGAATACCTCGAAATCTTTATGCTTCGCTCTCTTATCAAGAAATATTCAGACTATATCCGTTACCCCATCAAGATGGATATTGAAAAATCAAGAAAGGTTGAAAAACCCGACTCTGACAAGCCTGAATATGAAAAGTATATTGAGGAAGAAACCATAAACAGTATGGTGCCTCTGTGGCAGAGAAGCAAGGACGAGGTTTCCGAGGAAGACTTAAACGGTTTCTATAAGGACAAGTTCTTTGATATGAAAGACCCTGCCCTTACTATCCGTGCAGATGTAGAGGGTGCATTTTCCTACAAGGCACTTCTGTTTGTTCCTGAAAACACACCCATGGGCTACTACACCAAGGAATACAGAAAAGGCTTGGAGCTTTATTCCTCGGGAGTTATGATAATGGATAACTGCGAGGACCTTATCCCCGAGCATTTCCGTTTTGTAAAGGGTGTAGTGGATTCTCAGGATTTGTCGCTTAACATTTCCCGTGAAATGCTTCAGCATGACCGTCAGCTTACGGCAATCCGTAATAATATAGAGAAGAAAATTAAGCAGGAGCTTAAAAAACTTCTTAATAATGACCCCGAAAAGTATGAAAAATTCTGGCAGAGCTTCGGGCTTCAGCTTAAATACGGTATTGTTGCCGACTACGGTGCACACAGAGAGCTTCTTAAGGATTTGATTTTGTATCATTCCTCCAATGAGAAAAAGCTTGTTACTCTTCAGCGTTATGTGGAGCTTATGCCCGAGGAACAGAAATATATTTACTATGCCTGCGGTGAAACTGTTTCAAAGATTGACAATCTTCCCCAGACAGAGCCTCTCAAGGACAAGGGCTATTCCATCCTCTATATGACAGATGAGGTTGATGAATTTGTTATAAATATGCTTGGCGAAATTGACGGCAAGCAGTTTAAGAGCATTAACGACAAGGACCTCGGCATTGAAACCGAGGAGGAGAAGAGCGACATCGAGGCAAAGCAGGAGGAAAATCAGGTAATGCTTGACTATCTCCGCGACTCTCTTGACGGCAAAGTTATGGCAGTACGTCTTTCCAATAAGCTGAAATCCCACCCCGTATGCCTTACAACAGACGGTGAGGTTTCTCTCGAAATGGAAAAGTATTTTGCAACAATCCCTGGTGACCATCCCGATATAAAGGCACAGCGAGTGCTGGAGATTAACCCCACGCATAAGGCGTTCTATATGCTTCAGGATACTTGGCAGCTTGACAAGGACAGATGTGCAAAACTTGGTAAGCTCCTTTATAATCAGGCACTTTTGATTGCCGATATTTCGATAGAGAATCCAGCCGAGTATACAGACTTATTCTGGGAGCTTATATAAAGGAAAATGTGCAAAATTGCGCAGAACGTAAAAACGCGAAGATTTTATAAGTGACACTTTTATTTAGTGCATTGACATATTTTCTTTGATTGATTAAGGAAAGGAGTCCCTTTTGGGACTCCTTAATTTTTTGCGTTTTTACTATCATCAAACGTCACCCTCGCAGTACTTATGTACAGCTTCGGGCAAGCCCTTCGGGTTCCGTTTAATAATTCTGCATCAATTTATCTCATTTTCCTGAATGTGATAAAGCAGCATAATAAAAAAGGAAGTTGCAAGACTTCCTTTTTTATTATTATTCTGCTTTTGTTTCGATTAAGGGCATACCCATTTTTTCACGAATCTGATTTTCAATCATATCGGTAAAGTCGGGGTTTTCAATCATGTACTGTTTTACATTTTCTCTGCCCTGACCAAGTCTTTCATCGTTGTAACTAAACCACGAACCGCCCCTCTTTATTATGTCAAGGTTTACCGCCACGTCGAGGATATTACCCTCACGGGAAATTCCCTTGCCGTACATCATATCAAACTCCGCCTCACGGAATGGGGGAGCAACCTTGTTCTTTACAATCTTTACACGGGTGCGGTTGCCGATAAATTCGCTTCCGTTTTTAAGGACTTCAATCTTTCTTACGTCCATTCTTACTGATGCGTAGAATTTCAGCGCACGTCCGCCTGCTGTCGTTTCAGGGTTTCCGTACATTACACCAATTTTTTCACGGAGCTGATTGATAAATATGCAGATAGTGTTGCTTTTATTTACAACACCTGCAAGTTTACGGAGTGCCTGACTCATCAGTCTTGCCTGAACACCAACGTGGCTGTCGCCCATTTCACCGTCAATTTCTGCCTTGGGAACAAGTGCTGCAACGGAGTCAACAACTATTACATCAATAGCACCGCTTCGCACAAGTGCTTCTGTAATCTCAAGTGCCTGCTCGCCTGTGTCGGGCTGAGAAACAACGAGAGAATCAACATCAACACCAAGCGCACCTGCATATGTAGGGTCGAGTGCGTGTTCGGCATCGATAAATGCCGCTTCACCGCCAAGCTTTTGCGCCTGAGCAATTATGTGGAGCGCAATTGTTGTTTTACCGCTGGATTCAGGTCCGTATATTTCAATAATTCTGCCCTTGGGCACACCGCCGATACCAAGTGCAATGTCAAGGCTTAATGCACCTGTGGGGATAGAGTCTACATTATAATGAGCACTTTCACCCAATCTCATAACCGAGCCTTTACCAAACTGCTTTTCAATCTGGGACATGGCAAGGGCGAGGGCTTCCTTTTTTTCGTCTGTCATATATATCAATCCTTTCCAATAGAGGTAAACAATGCGAACATCTGTTCTTATTATAGAATGGATTTTTCATTTTGTCAATAGGAAAATTAAAAATTCAGTTTTTCTTTTATAAGCTGGAAGACGTGATCGCAGGTTTTCGCACGTACATCATCACGGGTGCCGTAGAGATTAAGCTTTCTGTACTCGGCACCGTTCTTGTCTGCAATTGCAATATACACAAGTCCCACGGGCTTTTCTGCCGTACCTCCGCCGGGGCCTGCAATTCCCGTCACACTTACGGCAATGTCGCTTCCCGAAACCTTTTTTGCACCGATTGCCATTTCAAGTGCTGTCTGGTGGCTTACCGCTCCATAGCTTTCAAGTGTTTCGTGCTTTACTCCGAGGATTCTTTCCTTTGCCTCATTGGCATAGGTAATAAAGCCAAAGCCGTAAATACTGCTGACTCCCGAAACAGATGTGATAATCTTTCCGAGTGAACCGCCTGTACAGCTTTCTGCTGTGGAAATGGTAATATTATTTTCAACTAATTTAAGAATAATTTCTTCATTTCGCATTCATATTCACCTTTCAGGTTCTATCAGTACCCAATCTGTTTCTTCTACCGCCTTATTTACCCAATATTCCATATCAATCTTGCTCTGACTTTCCATAATCTTCTCCAGAGTGGGTTTTGTTGTGGGATGCTTGGGCGTAAATACTGTACAGCAATCCTCATAAGGAAGAATTGATGTTTCAAACGTCCCGATTTTTCTTGCAATATCAACAATTTCGTTCTTGTCCATACCGATAAGGGGACGGAATACGGGAATTGTGGTCATAACTTCGTTTGTAACGCCAAGTGCCTGAATTGTCTGGCTTGCTACCTGACCGAGGCTTTCGCCCGTGATAAGAGCAAGGGAATTGTTTTTAAGGGCAATTCTCTCTGCCGTCATCATCATCATTCTTCTCATAATAAGTGTCAGATGGTCCTCGGGGCAATTGTCACGAATTGCAAGCTGTTGCTCGGTAAAAGGTACTATATAAAGGTTAAATCTGCCCGTATAACCTGCAACGATTCTTGCAAGCTCGATAACCTTTTCCTTTGCCCTCTCGCTTGTGTAAGGGGGAGAGAAGAAATGCACAGCATCAAGCTCCACACCTCTTTTTGCAATCATCCATGCGGCAACGGGGCTGTCAATACCGCCCGAAAGGAGAATTGTTGCCTTTCCGCTGGAGCCGGTGGGCATACCTCCGGGACC
This sequence comes from Clostridia bacterium, assembly GCA_045661145.1. Classification (GTDB taxonomy): domain Bacteria; phylum Bacillota; class Clostridia; order UMGS1883; family UMGS1883; genus UMGS1883. Next base: position 5,974 of record JAZRFC010000074.1, read on the forward strand.
CTCGCACTGAGCACTGTTTGCATATACATATGCTTCGTTGTCGCGGATTTCCACACGGACAAGAACCTCGGGGTTCTTTACCTGCACCTTGATTTTGTGAAGCCTTGAAAGGATTGCACCGCCCATTTCACGGCTTATTGCAGGAGAGTCAAACGGGAATTTCTTATCGCTTCTCTTCGCCTCTACCTTAAAGGTCTGCGCACCGTACATACTTTCACATACATAGTCTGCACCCTCGGAAAGGATTACTTCCATATCCTTGGGGAAAACGCCTGCCTTGGCAATGAAAAGTATACCGAAAACCTTGCGGAGCTTTTCCATAACCGTATCTGCATCGGTGTGGTCGGCAGGGTCAATGTAAATAACCGCCTGCTGTTTTTTAATTGACTTTATGTTATCCCTGCCTACAACTTTTCTTATGTTTTTTATGAGCATATCCTCAAACTTGCTTCTGTTAAGTCCCTTGAGAATAATTTCACCGTATTTTACAAGAATGATTTCTTTCATAATAATTGTCCTTTATACTCTTAGATTTTTTGCAATTTCCGTTACCTTTTCTACCACAAGCTTTGCCTCGTCCATAGTATTATACCTTGACAGACTGAATCTTATTGCACTGTCGGGGAGGGGTACATTCATTTCGGAAAGCACGTGGCTTCCGTGACTTCCAGAGGCACAGGCACTACCGCTTGATACATAAATCCCCTCGTTGGAAAGGGCATTTAACATAATTTCCGAACGGATTTTCCCGAATGATATGTTGAGAATATAGTGGCTTTCGTTCGCACCGCCCCCGTTATATACACTGCCGTCAATCTTCAGGAGATTTTTCTTGAGATATTCTTTGATTTCGCTGACCTTTATATTGTCGGACAGGTTAATCAGCTCACACGCTTTGCCGAAGCCTGCAATAGCACCCACGTTTTCAGTTCCGCTGCGGATGTTTTTCTCCTGACCGCCCCCGAAAACAGTGGGCTTTAACGAAACGCCTTTCCTGATATAAAGTGCACCGATTCCTTTCGGCCCGTGAATTTTGTGACTGCTTACTGAAAAAAGGTCAATGCCCCACGCAGCGGGCTTCACGGGAATATGTCCGAATGACTGCACTCCGTCAACATGAAAAAGTGCTCTCGGTGCAATTCTTTTTAAAATTCCACCGATTTTCTCTACGGGCATAACTGCACCTGTTTCGTTGTTGACGTGCATAATGCTGAGGAGCACCGTGTCGGGAGTAATTGCATCGGCAATGTCGGCAAATTTAACCGTACCGTCGGTCTGTGGCTTTATCCGTATTACCTGAAATCCCTGAGATTCAAGATAATCCATACAGCGAAGCACGGCAGGGTGCTCCACGGAAGTTGTTATAATCCGCTTGCCTTTTTTGATGTTTGCTGCACCTAAGATTGCGATATTGTCGCTTTCCGTACCGCCCGAGGTAAAGTATACCTCATCAGGACTTACCGAAAGTGCCGATGCAACCTTTTTCCTTGCATCGGTGACAATCTTTTCTGCCTCCAGCCCCAATGCGTGACGGCTTGACGGATTGCCGAAAGAAGTTTTCATATATTCAGTTATTGTGTCAATAACTTCCACTGCAGGTGGAGTTGTTGCTGAATTGTCGAAATATATCATAATTTACATATACCTCATTCATCGAAAAGGGTTGTCTGAACTGTACTGCTGTCCTCGTCTTTGAGATAATATCCCGACGACGGAATTGTTCTTGCCTCATATCCTGCCGTTGACTTAAGAGAAACCTCGGGCAGTTCAATTCTTGTCAGCAGGGATTTTCTTCTCATAGTCATTACCTGCACGCCCTGCGTTGCGCGGCTTGTCTTTGTCATAATATCCTTTGTATTGAATACAACGCATTTGTCAATATTGCTGAACAGAGCAACCTGACATTCCTCCTTGCAGTAGAGCATTCCTATAATCTTGCCCTTACCGTAGGCGTTTGTCAGCTTCTTACGGTTGGTTTTGGTTTCGTAGCCTTTCATATCAACCTTTGCAACCTTACCGCTTTCAAATGCAAACAGCATAAATCCGCCAAAGTCATATGCAGGTGTTGCGTAGAGTATCTTTTCGTCAGGCTCCATACCGATAAGATTGGGAAGATATTCTCCCAGCGCACTTGCCTTTGTATCGGGAATATCGTAAAGCTTCATCTTATATACATTCTGCTTGTCCGAGAAGAAGAGCATTTCCGTCTTGTTGGTTGCCTCCGCCTCGCACAAAAGAGTGTCACCCTCCTTAAACTTCTGCTCGGAAGCGGCACGGAGAGAAACGAGAGTTATTTTCTTGAAATAGTTTTCACGGGACATAAATACCTTTACATTGTAGTCCTCGATAAAGCTTTCCGCAGGTTCAACTGTTTCCTCGCCTGCATCAATGACTACGGTCTTTCTGTCTCTGCCGTATTTTTTTGCAATTTCGTCAAGCTGTTTTGCAATCAGCTTGCGGATTCTTGCATCGCTTTCAGCAGTTTTCTTGAGGTCGGCAATTTCCTCAATAAGCTTTTCAATCTCGCTTGTACGCTTTAAAATATATTCCTTATTCAAATTACGAAGCTTGATTTCCGCAACAAATTCTGCCTGAATTTTATCGATTCCGAAGCCTGCCATAAGGTTTGGTACAACCATTGCATCCTCGGGAGTGTTGCGGACAATGTAGATTGCCTTGTCAATATCAAGAAGTATTTTTTCAAGACCCTCCAAAAGGTGAAGTCTTGCCTCTTTCTTTTCAATATCGAAAAGGAGCATTCTGCGTATACATTCTGTACGGAAATCAATCCAATGACGGAGGATTTCTATTACGCCCATTACCTTAGGCTCACCGTTTATGAGGATGTTGAAATTACAGCTGAAGCTGTCCTCTAAAGGAGTCTGCTTGTAAAGTCTTGCCATCAGCTTTTCGGGGTCTACACCTCTCTTAAGCTCCAGCGTAATCTTAAGACCCGACTTGTCGGTTTCGTCACGGACATCGTTAAGGTCACGGAGCTTACCGCCCTTGATAAGCTCGGTCAGTTTGTCAATAATTGCCTCAATAGTAGTGGTGTAAGGAATTTCAGTTATTTCTATTATATTCTGCTTCTTGTCATAGTTGTATTTTGCACGGACCTTTACACTTCCTGTGCCTGTGGAGAAAATTTTCTCCATAACTTCATCATTGCGAAGAAGGAAACCGCCTGTTGAAAAATCGGGTCCCTCGATGTAGTCGCCGAGGTTTGCATTCTTGTCCTTAAGAAGTGCCGTGGTTGCGGCGCATATTTCGCGGAGGTTAAAGGAGGCAATGTTGCTCGCCATACCAACCGCAATACCTTGATTGGGATTTACAAGAATGTTGGGAAATGCCGTAGGCAGAAGAGACGGCTCTTTCATTGTGCCGTCATAGTTATCCACAAATTCTACGGTGTTTTTATCAATATCACCGAAAATTTCGTTACAGATGGGAAGAAGCTTTACCTCAGTATAACGGGATGCGGCAAAAGCCATATTACTGCTGTAATGACGGCCGAAGTTACCCTTTGAATCCACAAGAGGATGGAGTAATGCCATATGTCCCTCGGTAAGACGCACCATTGTTTCATATATTGCCATATCACCGTGGGGATTAAGCTTCATTGTAGAGCCTACAACATTGGCACTCTTGGTACGGTTTCCGCCAAGAAGCCCCATCTTGTACATAGTGTAAAGAAGCTTTCTGTGTGACGGCTTAAAACCGTCAATTTCGGGAATTGCACGGGATATGATTACGCTCATGGCATAGGGCATATAGTTCTTTTCCAATGTTTCGGTAATGCCCTCCAGAGATAATGAAATTTTTTCTTCACTCATGTAATTTCCTCCAAAACTGCATATATGTAATCAGTATATCATATTTATTAAAAAAAAGCAAATTTTACGGACAAAAATTTCCTTTTTAATTTATTGACTAAAGCTCTTTTAGAATGTATAATCTTATGGAGGGGTTCTATGAAGCTGTTAAAAAAAGGCGTGCTGGTATGGATTCTCATAATTCTGGGTGTGTTGTCGGTACAAGCATCTGCACAGGAGGGGTTAAGAAACTCCCTCACAGTAAAATTCTCCGTTGGAGATATTCCTACGATTACAGAGCAGGACGTGACCTTTACCCTCCATGATGAAACGGGAATTATTTGTTTTGATACCATTTCACACGGGCTAAAACGCGGACAGACTGAATTTGAAATAAATTTCCGTCTGCCTTACTATCCGTCAGGCACCAGGTTTCTGCTTGTGGCACAAGACGGCGTGAAAGGTATGACATACAACGGAACTTATAGTATAAGTCATATCATAGACACCCAAACGGAAATAGTCAGTGTTGGATTGGATTGCTATTGGAAAAAAGAGGCAACTATCAAGATAAAAGGCAGACCTCAATCCGAATATAACTATATCATAAAGGACGATGATATATACGTTACCACCGACCTTTTCAATGCGCTTGCAATAGAATACGAGCCTCATTTAAATGCGGATAAGCCTTATTTCAAGCTTTATACCGATAAATATCATCAGATGACTTTTTATTTGAATGATATTTATACTATTGTAGGAAATGAGCCTCAGAATCTCTCATATCCCGTGTTTACCGTTGATTCGAAACCCTATGTTCCTCTTTCAAAAGTTGCAGTTTATTTCGCCTGCAACTATAAATTGGAAAGGAACAGCCAATATTTTACAGAGGTAAGTCTTACAAAATCGGTGTATTCAGGGGAGTATGTAAAGGAAGCTTTCGTAAACGAAAAAAATGTAAAAAGCAAAACGGAATATATGCTTTGGGTATCGAAAAAGGATTTTACGGTCAATGTTTTTAAGGGAAGTCAAAATAAATGGAGTCTTCTTCATACATTTCCCTGCTCCATAGGAGCGCCTAAAACCCCTACCATTGAAGGGCAGTTTGAATATTTTCAATGGCAACCCAGATGGACCTATCCGGATTATTACTGCGGACCTATAATGCGGTTTTACGGAGGATATGCATTTCATTCCTACCTTATAAGATATAACGGAAAACCATACGACGGACGGTTGGGGATGAAAATTTCCCACGGATGCGTGCGTATGCATCCTGATGATATAGGCTGGATGTCCGAAAACATCCCTCTTTACACAAAGGTATATATTACCCCCTAAATAACGAAAAGGGGATAGGAAAAATGCTTCAGAACGGACAAACTGAGCATAGGAAGTCCACAAAATGGACTTCCTATGGTTACCCGAAGGCGTACGTGGGTACGTCGAGTGGCGAAGTTTGTTCGTAGCAAAAAGGCTTAAAAACTTAGAAAAATCGAGCAAAGTGAGATTTTTCAACCAAATCAAGATTCTTTTCAAATTATCAATCACCTGAATTTTGTATTTTTATCGTCTTTTTGCGATCTGGACTTTTTTACATCCCCTCAATACGCGCCTGTAGCTCAGTTGGATAGAGTGTCAGACTCCGACTCTGAAGGTCGTGCGTTCGAATCGCATCAGGCGTACCAAGAAATAGAGAGAGTATCACACGGTACTCTCTTTTATCCTGCCTTTTTCCATAAAACAGATTGGAATTAATAGACGAAAGGAGTAGATAAGTGGAATGAATATAAGAAAAATATACATTTGTAGTTGTACTTATTGAATTTTGTCTTATATTGTGGTACAATTTGAAAAAATAAACTAATAAGGAGAAGCTCATGAATTGTCGTATATGTAATAAAGAAATTGGCGAAGGAACTGTTTGTGCAGAATGTTTAAAAAATACTGATCAGGAATTGCTAACGATAGAAGAAAGAAGAAAGAAAAATGAAATTATTGATAATAAAGAAACAAAAACAGGTTGCATATCTTTAATAATTGTAGCTGCAATTGGTGTAATCTTCTTTTCTATGGGTATGGTATTGGTTGGCATATTTATAATACTGGTTGGTGTTTGTGCGGTGCTTTCAAGAGGAAGTGCTCCTGCTTGTCCTGCGTGTCAGCGAAGAGGAACTATTCAAGACATTAGCAAACAGCTTGTTTCTACAAGAGAAACTACGAAAAAAGTAAAGAAAACAGTAGAGAGAGTCAGAAAAGACGGGTCGTATAATGCAGGAACGATTCCGGAAAGATATGAAATAGAAGATTATATTCCGGCTATAGAAAAAACTTATCAAATTACATATAAATGTAATAAGTGTGGTTATTTAGGACATAGAACAGAACAAGAAACTGTGGAGAAATAATTCAGAGGTGTAAACATGGAAAAATTTTGTGTTAGATGTGGAAGTAAACTGAATGAAAATTTAAAATGTGAAAATTGCGGTTATGTATGTCTTGAAGCTGAAATATCAGATTTGAAAGAAAAAATTAAGAATTATGATTACAAGGGGAAATTTCAAAAATTCAAGACCTTTGCAAAAGAAAAAACAGAAGTAGCGAAGCAAAAATACAGTGAGTATTCAGAGAAAGAGAAAGTGCGTCGGGAAGAAGAACGAAAAAAAGCAGAGATTTTAAAAAGAGAAAAAGAGGAACTTGCAGAAAGGTTAAGAAAACAAGCGGAAGAGGAGGCGGAAAAAGAAAGGATTGAAAAAGAAAAGAGGATTGTTATAAAGAGTAGTTTATCTTCTAAAACAGGAGTTTCTTTTAAGTATGGTGTTTTGGAATTTATCAGTAGGTTTAATTGTGCTATAAAAACATTACTGTCCCAAGATGAGGTTAAAGCATTAGTATCTAATGAGGAGTATAAGAAATTCTTTGAGAGCTTGTCAATAAAATCTTTAAATGAATTTAAATATAGTAAATTGTCCACGATAATTGACCCAGGAAACAATGCTGATTCCTTTGATAGACTTTTTAAAGGATATCCAATATATAATGATGAGCTTGTCCATATAAGGAAAAATTCTGCAGGATATGATGCAACGATCGTAATAAAGACTGATAATATGGAAAATATCGAGTGGTTACAATTATTTTCGGGTGTTAAGTTTTTAAAAAATGAAAATTGGCACAAACTATCCACATATTTCTTTGCCATAGCAACAGTAGCGGCTTTTAATGATGAAACTATAGAAACGGCTTTATTTAAGATAAAAGAAGCAGAAAATATTTGTGATTATTATTTAAATAACGGTGCCAATGGGGTGGGGAAATCGGCAACTACACAGGCAGAATTTATTGTAGATAAAACAGAAAGCACTAATGGAAAGAATTATTATTCTTACAAAATTATACCTGTCAATACTACAGAAATATAAATTAAGAAGAGCAAAAAGTAGCATCGTTTTGGGTGGTGCTTCTGGTGTTGTTGAACCTACAAAGTTATGTATTATAATGAAAGAAGGTGCCTCCCTTGAAAACAAACTATCTTAAAAATGCCTTTGGGCACTTCAGAACAATAACACGTCACCGGCACACAGTAATCCGTCATTGCAGCAAGGCAGGGATACTGTGGCAGGGACTTCGTCACGACCTTTCAAAGTATGCTCCCGTGGAATTTCTGCAGGGAGTAAAATATTACAGCGGTACTCACAGCCCTAATGAAACTGAAAGGGAAAATAAAGGGTACAGTGAGGCGTGGCTTCATCACAAGGGCAGAAACAGACACCATTTTGAGTATTGGAATGATTACAATCCAAAAGAGAAAAGAGTATGCCCCGTAAAAATGCCTGTACGCTATGTTGCAGAAATGTTTTGCGACAGGGTGGCGGCAAGCAAAATTTATCAGGGCAAAAACTACACCCAAAGCCACCCCATAGAATATTTTGAACGGGGCAAGGGCAAGCGTTTTATACACGAGGAAACCTCGGACCTTCTTGAAAGCTGGCTTGTGATGCTTAGTGACAAGGGCGAAAAACACACCCTTGCACACATCAGAAAAGCTGTTAAAGAAGACCGAGGCAGATAAGAAGTCCCAATCCGGGAAGCCCCAGAATACCGCAAACTGCAGCGGAAATAACATTTATCCCCAAAAGAGGAAGCCCATATGCAACCGAGTTGTATATATATAGGAAAGCAAAGCCGCCCACGATTCTGCAAAGAACAGAGGCGGCAGTTTTTATATTCAGGAAAAAAACCGCTGTCAGTATTGCTCCAAGAATAATATAAATCACCGTCATAAAAAAACCTCCCTTACAGTATATGTAGGGAATGTCGGAGTTTAGACAAAAAACTAAGCTTTTTTAACGAAACCGTTGTCTTTCTCACCTTAATGTGATAACATTATATTTACAACAGTCTGTGAAAAATAATATATATAAGTGGAGGTAATTATGAAAAAGATTCTTTTTGGAATCAGCGTGGGTTTGCTGATTTTAATGTCGCTGTTTTCGGTGGCAACAGCATCATCTGCTACTGTTTCTGTAGATGGGTATCTGGTTTCGTTCAATAAGGATACAGGATATCCGTTTGTGGACGAAAACTCCAGAACCATGGTGCCGTTGAGAATAACAATGGAAAGTGCCGGAGCCGAGGTCGGCTGGGACGGCACAACCCGTACAGCATCTGTCAACATGAATGGCACTACCGTACAGGTTCCAATAGGTAACAGGTACATATTACGTGACGGGAATAAGATTGAGATAGACACATCAGCTGTTATAAAAGACGGAAGAACATACCTCCCAATCCGTGCGGTGCTCGAAAGCTTTGGTGCTATTGTGTCCTGGGACGGAGCAAAAAAAATGGTTGTTGTAGACACTCAGGCAAGCAACAGCAAAATATATCGTCTGGAGAATGCAAAAACAATCAACAATTTCTGGAACGTATATTTAGAAGGCGTTGATGCAAAAAGTGCGGGAAATTATCCCGTTGCAGTTCAGAAATTGGAACAATGTCTTTCTTCTCTGCTTGCTACCGATACAAAAGAAACAGTAGCAAGAGTATTAGGCCACCTTGGTGAAGCATATGCAAGGAATGGTCAATTTTCTGATGCAGATGCTGCATTCCGGCGAGAAGCTTATTACTGGGGTCAGGTTCCGGGAGATGACGCGATTCAGGCGAAAATTTCTGCAGAACGAAAATCTCTTTTCATGAATCAGGAGATGACCTTGTACGTAAAGACTGATGATAAATCAAAAGCTTTAACCAAAAATTTCGGAGAAGTACACGAACCTGTAAACGGTGCTCTTCTGGGTGCTTTTGCAGAGGGTGAGCCGCTGGCGCATGACAAAAACAATATTGAAAACAAGTTTTATGTGTATGATTTCAAAAATGTTGCAGGAAAAGACCACGGCATATACCTTTTATATTATCCTTTCGGAACAAATCTTTCTCACTATGAAAGCCACCTTTCAAGAGCTGCCGAAGAA
>JAZRFC010000075.1:0-101406 GCA_045661145.1 Clostridia bacterium
CTGTTGATTTCGATATTAGCCTTCTTAAGACCGTTCATGAAACGGGAATAGTTAATATCGTTCATCTTACAAGCTGCGCTGATTCTTGTAATCCAGAGAGAACGGAAATCTCTCTTCTTAAGCTTTCTGCCAACATAAGCGTATGAAAGAGATTTCATAACCGCCTGGTTAGCTACTCTGTAAAGCTTGGATTTAGCTCCTCTGTAGCCTTTTGCAAGCTTTAAAATCTTTTTATGTCTTTTTCTGGTGCTGAGTGCACCCTTTACTCGAGCCATTTTATAGTCCTCCTACTTTCTTATTTATAAGGTATAAGCTTCTTAATAACTTTTGCGTTTGTTACGTCTGCCAGAGCGCCCTTTCTGAGTCTTCTCTTTCTCTTTGTATCCTTCTTAGTGAGAATGTGACTCTTGAAAGCTTTTGCTCTCTTTACCTTACCTGATTTTGTAAGACTGAAGCGCTTTGCTGCGGCTCTGTGTGTCTTTATTTTAGGCATAATATCTCTCCTCTCAATTGTATATATCTAAACTGCCTTGTTGGTAGTTTGATAATCAGTTCTTGGGCGAAATCGTAATCGCCATGTTCTTACCCTCAAGCTTTGGCTTTTTATCTACTGTGCCGAACTCTTCAGCACCTTTTACAAAGCGGTCAAGGATTTCCTCACCGATTGAAGCGTGATGAATTTCACGACCGCGAAAACGCACAGAAACCTTCACCTTGTCACCTGATTTTAGGAACTTGCATGCATTCTTAAGCTTGGTTTCAAAATCGTGATTGTCAATAGACGGAGAAAGACGCACTTCCTTAAGGTTTACAACCTTCTGATTCTTGCGATTCTCCTTTTCCTTTTTAGCAAGCTCAAAACGGTACTTACCGTAGTCCATGATTTTACATACGGGGGGATTTGCGTTGGGAGAAATCATAACCAAATCAAGATTTCTCTTGTTTGCAGCCTCCATGGCATCGCCCGAAGACATAATGCCCAGCTGACTGCCGTCATTGTCTATTACGCGAACCTCTGCCGCTCTGATATCCTCGTTAATCATCATTTCCTTGCTAATGGAAAACACCTCCAAAAGATTTGATTTATGCCGCAAAAAAGCGGCAGGAGAACCTACCGCTACATAATACAAGCATAAAAAAATCTTGTTTATATTAACCGTACCAGGTAATCCTGCACGGTGAGAAGCGGTAACTTCTACTTCATTGCCTGGTTATTATAACAGTTCTTTCGGGGTTTGTCAACACTTTTTTATAAAATATTTCTTTACCCCGTACTGTTATAAAAAATGGCACAATTCAAAATGAATTGAGCCATTTTCACTTATTTATTTTCAAGATATTCGTTAAGCTTTGCCACAAGTGCATCTGCATCAGCACCGTGAACTGCACAAGCTTCAGCAATTGATTCACCGCTTGCAGAAGGACATCCGAGACAGTGCATACCGATTTCAAGGAAGAAAGGTGCTGTACCCTTATCCATCATAAGAACATCAAGAATAATAGTGTCTTTTGTTACTTTAGCCATGAAAAACACCTCCTCATTAGTTATTATACATCATTCAAACGGAATTTACAACATATTTTTTTGGTGAAATTATTTTATATTATATAAAATAAATGTATACTGCAAATGCAAAAAAAATACACACTCAAAGAGTGTGTATTTTTTTGGAGCGGAAGCCGAGATTCGAACTCGCGACGTTCACCTTGGCAAGGTGACGCTCTACCACTGAGCCACTCCCGCATAACTTTTAAGCAAGAGATAGTATAGCATACAAAAAGAGTTTTGTAAAGACTTTTTTGAAAAATTTTTTATTGTTTCGTAAATTTTTTTGCTTATAAAAAAGGATTTTCTCCCCCGATGTCGAAAAGTAGATATAAAGGAAAAATTTTTAAGAGGTTTTAAAATGGCAGCTTATTATTCCGACGAAATTGTCAGCGAGGTTTTGCAGGCAAACGACATTGTGGATATTGTTTCGGGTTATGTCAGACTGAAAAGAACGGGAAGCTCCCTTATGGGATGCTGTCCCTTTCACAGAGAAAAGACACCCTCCTTTCACGTAAGCGCGGACAAGCAGCTGTACCATTGTTTCGGTTGCGGTGCCGGCGGCGGAGTTATTCAGTTTATTATGAATGCGGAGGGACTTGATTTTCCCGATGCGCTTCGTTTTCTGGCAGACCGTGCGGGAATCAGACTTCCCGAGAATGACGGCAGCCGTGACGAGGAAAAATATAAACGCAAGCATAAAATGTATGAAATGAATAAAGATGCGGCACGCTATTTCAGAGAGTGTCTCTTATCCCCCGAGGGAAAGGTCGCACAGGAGTACCTGACAAAAAGACAACTTGACGGAAAAACAATTGCCGCTTTTGGCTTGGGCTGGGCACCTGAGGGTTGGGACGGATTACTCAAGCATTTGAGAGGGAAAGGGTATGACCGTTCACTTCTTGTAGATGCAGGACTTTGCATTATGAATGAAAAGGGACATGTCTACGACAGATTCCGCGAGAGAGTAATGTTTCCTATATTTGACACACGGGGTAACATCACCGGTTTTACGGGACGAATTCTCTCCGGTGATGCCGCAAAGTATATGAACTCCCCCGAAAGTATAGTTTTCGACAAGGGAAAAAATCTTTATGGCTTAAATCTGGCTAAAAAAAGTACACGCGGTTATTATATACTTGTCGAGGGTAATATGGACGTTATCTCCCTCCATCAAGCAGGAATAAACGCGGCGGTTGCCGCCTGCGGTACTGCATTTACCCGCGACCAGGCGAAGCTTCTTTCAAAAAGCCCCGTATATTTGTGTTTTGACAGTGACGGTGCAGGTCAAAAAGCTCTTGAGAGGGCAGCGGAAATTTTCAGAGAATTTGAAACACCGCTGAAAGTTATTGAAATGCCTGATGTAAAAGACCCCGACGATTTTATTAAAAAGTACGGGGCCGAGGCGTTTGAAACTCTCATAAAGAAAGCAAAAACCCTGACGGAGCATAGAATGGATATGCTTCTTCGCGGAGTTGACCTTAACGATACGGCACAGAAAATCGAAATGCTAGGCAAGGCATCAAAGCTGTTTTCAGGTATAACAAATGCCGTTGAACGAGAGGTTTATGTAACAAGGCTGTCGGCAAAAACGGGAATCAGCCCCGATGCCATAAACAGTGAAATTCGAAAAACCAATGCCAAAAATGTCCGCAAGGAAGTTTCGGCAGACCTCAGAAAGGCTGTCGGCGGCGGAACGGAAATCAGAAAACAAAACAAACGCCGTCAGGTTGCGGAAGCAGGGTTTTTATCGATGCTCGCTGAAAGCACCAAGGTTTACTCACAGTTTGCGGACAAGTTTGGTGAAGACAGCTTCTCGGAAGAAATTCACAAGCAAATTTTCAATCACATTTGTACATATTATAAGGAAGAAAAGCAGGGAACGTGTCAGGAATATCTGATGGGGGCAATGCCCGGACATGAGAAGGAAATTTCCACAGTACTCATGAGTGTGCAGAATGTATCCGATACAATCCGTGCCGCGCAGGATTTTGCGCAAGCGATTGAAAATGAAATATTTAATGAAAAATTGCAAAAGGCTCAGAGTGAAGGCAATCTTCAGCTTATAAGCGAGCTGCTAAAATCAAGAAAACAAAACGGATGAGAGTATTATTGAAAGGGAATGGTAATATGAGCGAAACAGATACAAAAAAAAGTATGGCAATAGTAAAGGAACTTATTGAAAAGGGAAAGCAGAAAGGTATGCTTACCGAACAGGAGATTGAAGATACTCTCGCCGAGCTTGAGCTTGACGCTGAGGAAATCGAGAAAATCCACGACAACATCGAAGATATCGGTATTGAAATCGTGGGATCTGACATTGAGCAGGAAATGAAAAAAATTGAGATTTCCGAGGAGGACCTTGAGGACCTTTCTGTTCCTGAGGGCATCAATGTTGATGACCATGTAAGAATGTACCTGAAAGAAATCGGTAAAGTTCCGCTTCTCTCCCCTGATGAAGAAATTGAGTTTGCAAGACTTATGAGCGAGGGCGACGAGGATGCGAAGAAAAAGCTTACCGAGGCAAATCTCCGTCTTGTTGTAAGTATTGCGAAGCGTTATGTAGGCCGCGGAATGTTGTTCCTTGACCTTATTCAGGAGGGCAACCTTGGTCTTATTAAGGCTGTTGAAAAGTTCGACTATACAAAGGGTTACAAGTTCAGTACCTATGCAACATGGTGGATAAGACAAGCTATCACCCGTGCAATTGCAGACCAGGCAAGAACAATCCGTATTCCCGTTCATATGGTTGAAACCATCAACAAGCTTATCCGTGTTTCCCGTCAGCTTCTTCAGGAATTGGGCAGAGAGCCTTCTCCCGAAGAAATTGCAAAGGAAATGGGGATGAGCCTTGAAAAAGTTCGTGAAATTATGAAGATTGCTCAGGAGCCTGTTTCCCTCGAAACACCTATCGGCGAAGAAGAGGACAGCCATCTTGGTGATTTCATTCCCGATGATGATGCTCCTGCACCCAGCGAAGCGGCATCTTTTATGCTCCTTAAAGAACAGCTTATGGATGTTCTTAATACCCTTACTCCAAGAGAAGAAAAGGTTCTCCGTCTACGCTTCGGTTTAGAGGACGGCAGAGCAAGAACTCTTGAGGAAGTTGGCGGCGTGTTCGACGTAACAAGAGAACGTATCCGTCAGATTGAGGCAAAGGCACTTCGTAAACTCCGTCATCCCAGCAGAAGCAAGAAATTAAAAGACTTCTTGGAATAAGTCAGGGTTCGACTTCCTTTCAATAAAACAAAAACACAGACTTCCCATATAGGGAACTCTGTGTTTTTTGGTGCCGATGGCGGGAGTCGAACCCGCACGGTGTTGCCACCGACGGATTTTGAGTCCGTTACGTCTGCCAATTCCATCACATCGGCTTAACGGATATGATTATACTATAATAAAAGAAAAAAATCAATACTTTTTCTTGAAAAAAGTTAAACCGTCCAAAAATGGACGGTTTTGTTTATTTCACCACTTCATATATCAACTCTTGCTGTGCAGGTTTCTTGCCTGTTATTTCTACTGCACTGAGGAAATCCTTTTCTGCAGTAGGGACTGCGTTTTCCTTATTTGTATAAAGCTTTGCTATTGCTTCACCTTTTTCTACCATATCCCCTGTTTTCTTAATGAGGATAATTCCTGCAGTATGGTCGATTTTGTCGTCTTTGGTTTTTCTGCCACCGCCTAAATCAACACAGATTCTTCCTATCTTTTCCACATCCATTTTTGAGATAAAGCCGTCTTTTTCCGCTTTTATTTCGTACTCAACCGAGGCTTTTCCTAAAATGGAACAGTCGTCAACAATTCTTCCGTCACCGCCCTGTGCTTCTATCCACTCACGGAATTTTTTAAGAGCTGTACCGTTTTCTATTGATAGATAGGCTTCTGACAGGGCTTTTTCCTCGTCAATTCCCGTTGCCATTGATACCATATGCGATGCCAGAACAGAGCAAATGTCAAGCAGATTTTTATCACCGTTACCTTTGAGAATTTCAATAGCTTCAATAACCTCAAGAGAGTTCCCGACAGCGTTACCAAGCGGAATATCCATATTGGTGAGAATTGCCCGAACATTTCTGCCCGAGGCTTTTCCGATGTCTACCATAGCACCTGCCAATGCCCGTGCTTCCTCAATATTTTTCATAAAAGCACCGCTTCCAACCTTGACATCGAGGACAATATTCTGTGCCCCTGATGCAAGCTTTTTGCTCATAATACTTGATGCTATGAGAGGGATACTTTCCACCGTTCCCGTCACATCACGAAGAGCATAGATTTTCTTGTCGGCAGGAACAAGATTTCCGCTTTGCGAAGCGAGGGCAATGCCCACTTTCTTTGTCTGTTCAATAAGTATATCAGGAGATATTGCTGTTTTATAACCGGGGATTGATTCCAGCTTATCAATCGTTCCGCCCGTATGTCCAAGTCCGCGTCCCGACATCTTGGCAACCTTACATCCGAGCACCGCGGCAATGGGCAGGACTATCAGCGAGGTTTTGTCTCCTACTCCCCCTGTGCTGTGCTTATCTGCCGACAGGTTTCCAAGCCCGTTCAAATCCACCTGGTCGCCCGACTGCGCCATTGCCATTGTCAAGAAGCTTGTTTCACGGGAGTTCATCCCGTTAATACATATTGCCATAAGCAATGCCGATGCCTGATAATCGGGTATTCTTCCTGCTGTATATTCATTTACAAATCTTTCTATTTCTTGTTGTGACAACTCATATCCGTCACGCTTTTTTCTTATGATTGAATACATTAACTGTCACCTCAATTCAAAGCTCTGAGGGAGTAATTCTTCCAGAGTATAAACTTTTATTTCCACACCGTTGTAGAGATAAATTTTGAAATCCTTGTCACAAAATTCACTCATCACCTGACGGCAAACTCCGCAGGGGAAACAGTAATTTTCAACACGTCCTTTTTTTCCGCCTACAACGGCAATTGCCGAAAACTGCCTCTCCCCGTTTTTTACGGCAGAGAAAAATGCCGTTCTCTCAGCACAGTTCGTAGCAGAGTATGATGAATTTTCTATATTGCATCCTGTGTAAACTTTACCTTTTTTTGTAAGAAGCGCCGCACCTACACAAAACTCTGAATAGGGGGAGTATGCGTTCTTCATTGCCGCCATTGCATTTCCGATGAGTTCTTCTTTTCGCATAAAGTTCACCTCCTAATCTAAGTATATAATTGACCTTGCCGAAAATCAACCTTTTCGATAAATCTTCCCACTTTTTTATTGAATTTTTACCAAAAATATGGTAAACTATATAATGAATTTTTATGTATTGTCCGAGGGAGTAAATTATGTATTACGAAGAACTTCGCAGTGCAATTAAAGAACGAAAAATTGCCCCTCTCTACATCTTTGAGGGACCGGAGGAATACCTTATTGATTTCTGCATCGGGGAGCTTAAAAAAGCTCTTGTGGAAGAATGGTCCGAAATGATGAATTACCAGAGCCATACGGAGCTTCCCCCCGTTAACGAAGCAGGGGATTTTATGGAAACCCTGCCGGTAATGAGCGAGAGAAAGCTTATTGTTTTCCGCAAGTGCGGTCTTTTTGAGGGGAATATTAAAAACAAAGCCGAGTGGGAAAATATCCTTTCCAACGTTGCCCCCTACAACTGTGTTGTAATATGGGAAAAACAACCAGAAAAAGGAAAGAAACCCAACACCGTCAGAAAAGCAGCCGAAAAAGGCGGTGCTGTGGTTGTTGAATTTCCGCTTCGTACTGAGGGTACTCTCCGCAGCTGGGTAAGTAAAATTGCGGCGGCAAGCGGAAAAACCATTGATATGAAATGTGCCTCATATCTCATAAATTCCCTTGAAAGAGATATGCGCACAATAAAGACGGAGTTTGAGAAAATCATTGCATTTTCAAAGGAAACACAGATTACAAAGGATGATATTGACAAGGTTATAATAAAGCCTGCTTCCGAAAATGTATATGCACTTATTGATGCAATCTTTGACGGCAGGAGAGAGATTTGCTACAATCTCCTCTATACCCTCAGGTCTCTTAAGCAGGAGCCTGTGTCTATACTGACACTTCTTTCCAATCAGCTTGTCACCATATACAGGGCAAAGCTGTATCTTTTGGACGGAATGAGTCACCGTGATGCAGTTTCGAGGCTTGGCGGAGGTTTTCCTGCAGAAAAGTGCACACAAAAAGCTGAAAAGCTGAAGATTGAAAATATAGAGACCCTGATTTCTCTCTGTCAGGAATGTGATATGAAAACCAAAAACGGACTTCTCGGCGGCTGGGCGGCTCTGGAATCCATTATAGCTGAATATAACTACTATTAATAGAAAGGACTATTATTATGAAATATGAACTTAAAAACGGTTGGACAAAAGACATTGATAAAGAAATTGTTTTTAAATTTTCGGAGGGATACAAGGACTTTTTAACACAGTGCAAGACAGAGCGAGAAGCAGTTTCCGAAACTGTACGCCTTGCGGAGGAATGTGGTTTTAAACCCCTTGAATCTTTTGACACGCTCAAAGAGGGTGACAAGGTTTACGTTGTAAACAAACTCCGTTCAGTAATGCTTGCCGTTATCGGAAGCGAAACGCTCACTGACGGTGTGAATATTGTAGGTGCACATATTGATGCCCCCCGTCTGGACCTCAAGCCCAATCCTCTTTATGAGGACGGTGAAATGGCGTTTTTCAAGACACATTACTACGGCGGCATCAAAAAATATCAGTGGGGTACAGTTCCTCTGGCTCTTCACGGTGTAGTTATTACAAAAGACGGGGAAACAGTTGAAGTAAGGATAGGTGACGAAAACGACGATGTTACTTTTGTGATAACAGACCTGCTCCCCCATCTGGCTCAGGAGCAGATGAAGAAAACACCTTCCACTATAATTGAGGGCGAGCAGCTTAACATTCTTATAGGCTCTATGCCTGCTGAAGATGAGGAAAAAGATGCGGTAAAGGAAAACATTCTTGCAATTCTCAACGAAAAGTACGGCATCTGTGAGGAGGATTTCCTCAGTGCCGAACTTATGGCAGTGCCTGCTGCAAATGCAAAGGATGTGGGTTTTGACAGAAGCCTTATCGGCTCATATGCACATGATGACAGGGTATGTGCTTACCCCTCACTTATGGCAATCCTTACGACTGAGGCTTGTGACAAAACTGCCGTATGTATTCTTACTGACAAGGAAGAAGTCGGCAGCATGGGTAACACAGGTGCAAAGAGTGATTTTATGAAGCTTGCACTCCTTGAAATAATGGATAAAGCAGGAGAAAATGCAACAGAACTGAATCTTCTCCGCTGTCTTGACAGAAGCTACTGCTTAAGTGCCGATGTAAATGCGGCGTTTGACCCCAACTTCCCCTCTCCCTATGAAAAGCGCAACTCGGGAAAGCTTAACTACGGTGTTGCCATTTCAAAATACACGGGTGCAAGAGGAAAAAGCGGCTCTTCCGATGCTTCGGCAGAGCTTATGAGCAAAATCCGCAAGCTCTTTAATGACAACGGCGTGTTGTGGCATGTGTCCGAGCTTGGAAAAGTTGATGCAGGCGGCGGCGGAACAATCGCACAGTATGTTGCAAACCTGGGTGTTGAAACTGTTGACTGTGGAGTGCCGATATTAAGTATGCACGCACCATTTGAGGTTGCTTCCAAGCTTGACGTTTATATGGCATACAAAGCATTCCACACTTTTTTCAATAATTGAGGTATTTATATGAGAATTGATAAATTTTTAAAGGTTTCGAGGATAATAAAACGCCGTACTGTGGCAAACGAGGCCTGCGATGCAGGTAGAGTCAGCATCAACGGTAAGGTTTGCAAGGCAAGTGCCGAGATTAAATGTGGTGACATTGTGGAAATCAAATTCGGCGAAAGGCTGATAAAGGTTCGCATTGAAGATATAAAGGAGCATACTCTCAAAAATGATGCGGCATCCCTTTACACCGTACTTGATAATAACTAAGAGGTGACATTACTTGAAAAAATTATGGGAACTCTTTTCCGCTTTTTTCAGAATAGGTGCATTCACCTTTGGAGGCGGCTACGCAATGCTGTCCCTTATTCAAAGAGAAGTGGTCGATAATAAGAAGTGGGCAACCGATGAGGAAGTGCTGGACTACTATGCGGTAGCGCAATGCACTCCCGGTGTTATTGCAGTAAATACTGCAACCTTTGTAGGCTATAAACAGAAAGGAATTTTGGGAGGCATTGTGGCAACCTTTGGAGTTGTGCTTCCCTCACTTATTATAATTACGGCAATTGCATCCGTGTTACAGAATTTTATGGAATATGAAATTGTACAGCACATCTTCGGTGGAATCCGTGTAGCCGTTGCAGTCCTTATTGTCAATGCCGTTATAACAATGGGTAAAAAATCGATAAAGGATGTGCTTTGCGCAGTTTTGGCGGTTTTATCCTTTACGGTGTCAATGGTATTTTCTGACCTTTCCCCCGTATTTGTCGTATTGGCGGCGGCACTTGTGGGCCTTGTTACAATGAAGAGAGGGGGAAATAACTGATGATATTTCTTTGGCTTTTCATTGAATTTTTCAAGACAGGTCTCTTTTCCATCGGCGGAGGTCTTGCAACAATTCCTTTCCTTACTGCAATGGGTGAAAAATGGGGTTGGTTTACAAACGAAACTCTCGGCAATATGATTGCCGTGGGTGAATCTACTCCCGGTCCTATCGGTGTAAATATGGCAACATATGTAGGCTACACCGTTGGTATGGATAAGTATGGTATCTGGGGTGCTTTCCTTGGCGGATTTATTGCTACCTTGGGACTTGTCCTGCCGTCTGTTATAATCATCCTCATCGTTGCGAGAATACTCAAGGCATTTAAGGAAAACAAGCTTGTTGAGAGAAGCTTCTACTCCATCCGTCCTGCTGTAACGGGTATGATTGCAACTGCGGCGGTTATGATGATGAGAAGTGCCATCATTACAAAAGGCGGAAACAACATACTTGAAATGATTGACATAAAGGCACTTATTCTTTTTGCGGTGCTTCTGGTATGCACCAACAAAATCAAACTGCACCCGATATTTTATATAGTAATTGCAGGAGTAATTGGTGCAGTATTTAAGATGGGAGCAATATAATGGATATTTTAAAACAGCTCTGTCTGGAGTTCAGTACAGACGAAACAAAAACACAAAATGTAATAAATCTTTTGGATGAGGGAAACACTATCCCCTTTATTGCCCGTTATCGCAAGGAGCTTACGGGCAATATGGACGACCAGCTTATCAGAAGCATTTCCGACAGACTTGCGGCGCTTCGTGCTATTGAGGAAAGGAAAGCCGAGGTTATAAGGCTGATTGACGAACAGGGCAAGCTGACCGAGGAAATTACGGTGGCGGTTGAGAATGCGAAAACTCTTACGGAGCTTGATGACATTTACCGTCCTTACCGTCCCAAGAGAAAAACCCGTGCAAGTATTGCCCGCGAAAAGGGGCTTGAACCTCTTTCCAAGCTTATTATTGAGCAGGAATTTTCGGGGGATATTTTTGAAGAAGCGACTAAATACATAGATGAAGAAAAGGGCGTTTCTTCCGTGGAGGATGCCATTAACGGTGCAAAGGATATTATTGCAGAAGATATTTCCGACAATGCAGATTACAGAAAAAATATCCGCCGACTTACTTATATGAACGGTGTTATTGCGAGTAAGCAGGGCAAGGGAGAAAATAGTGTATATCAGATGTACTACGAATTTTCCGAGCCTGTAAAGGCTGTTGCTGACCACAGAATCCTTGCAATGGACCGTGGCGAAAAGGAAGATATATTAAGCGTAAAAATAGATGTAGACAGCGAAATTATCACAAGCTACCTTTTTAAGGAGCTTATTATAAAAGACGGCACACAGCTTTCCGAGCTTGTTAAAGAAGCAATTGAGGACAGCTACAAGCGTCTTATTGCGCCGTCAATTGAAAACGAAATCCGTTCCGACCTTACGGAAAGAGCGCAAAACGGTGCAATATCCCTTTTCAGCGTAAACCTCAAAAATCTCCTTATGACTCCTCCGGTTAAGGGGCATATTGTACTTGGCGTTGATCCCGGTTACAGAACGGGTTGTAAGCTTGCAGTAGTTGACTCTACCGGTAAAGTTTTAGAAACGGGCGTTGGGTATTTTACTCTTGAACATCACGACCTTGAAAAGGCGAAGAAGCAAATAAAGGGAATGATTGAAAGAAACTCCGTTACACTTGTTTCCATTGGTAACGGTACTGCAACAGGGGAAAGCGAGAAGTTCATTGCTTCCCTTATAGGCGAGCTTGACCGTCCCGTAAAATATATGGTAGTTTCCGAGGCGGGTGCATCGGTTTACAGTGCAAGCGAGCTTGGCGCAAAGGAATTTCCCGACTACGACGTATCTCTCCGTAGTGCGGTTTCCATTGCAAGAAGACTTCAGGACCCCCTTGCAGAGCTTGTTAAGATTGACCCCCGTTCAATCGGCGTGGGACAGTATCAACACGACTGCAATCAGAAGAAGTTGTCGGGAGCACTTGGCGGAGTTGTTGAGGACTGCGTAAACAATGTAGGCGTTGACCTTAATACTGCATCTGCATCTCTTCTCAGTTATATTTCAGGTATTTCCTCTGCAGTGGCAAAAAACATTGTTCAATACCGTGAGGAAAACGGCTCATTCACCAAAAGACGGGAGCTTTTGAAAGTAAGCAAGCTTGGTGAAAAGGCATTTGTTCAGTGCGCAGGCTTTATGCGTATTCCCGACGGAAAGGAATTCTTGGACAACACCTCTGTCCATCCCGAAAGCTATGATGCGGCAAAAGCACTTATTGGAAAGTGCGGATATACCAAGGATGAAATTAAAAAGAGTAGTTTCCCCGACATATTAACCCGTGTGACAAAGGATATTGCAGAGGAAATCTGCAAGCAGTTTGACATTGGTATATTCACTCTCCGTGACATTTGTGATACCCTTGCAAAGCCGGGGCGCGATATGCGCGATGAACTTCCCAAGCCCCTCCTCCGCAGTGGTTGTATGTCCCTTGAGGAGCTTACTACGGGAATGATTCTTGACGGCACTGTAAGAAATGTTATTGACTTTGGTGCATTTGTAGATATTGGCGTTCATCAGGACGGACTCGTTCATATATCACAGATTTCCGACAAATTTATAAAGCACCCCACTGATGTGCTTAGTGTAGGGGATATTGTAAAGGTAAAAATCCTTGATGTTGACAAAGAGAAAAAGAGAATTTCCCTTACAATGAAGCTTTAGCCGAAAGCAAATAATCCGAACCCGCCTGAAACGGCGCTATTTCGGCATATTTCGGCTTGTCATCTTTACAAGGCGTCAGCCTTGCTTCATCTTCCGCACCAAAATCTACACGAAATTCCATCCGTTTCAGGTCGAAGAATTTTAAAAGTGCAGATTTTTGGTTGCACAAGGCAAAAACACAGGAAATACTTTGTGTATTTCCGAGTATTTTAACACAGTGAAAGCGAAAACCTGCCTTTTAAAATCGAGGTTCGGATTATTTGCTTTCGGCTAAGAGGGTTAACATATGAAATATTTAAGACAACTTTTAATTATACTTGGCATTACTTTTGTGGGTGAGGTTTTAAATTACGCCCTCCCCCTCCCCATACCTGCAAGCATATACGGACTTGCGTTAATGCTCATTCTTCTGTGCACGGGAATATTGAAGGTAAGCAGCATCAAAGAAACCTGCCAATTTCTCCTCGATGTGATGCCGTTGATGTTTATTCCCGCGGCTGCAGGGGTGGTTAGAGAGTGGGGAGTTATAAAACCCATCTTAATTCCCACTGTGATAATGATAACCGTGGTGACAGTTATTGTCATGGCTGTAACGGGACTTGTAACCCAGAGACTTATCAATATCAGGCGAAAGGGGGAAGAAAAGAATGTTCACTGAATCAGCCTTTTTCTACACATTCATAACCCTCACCTTTTACGAAATCACAGCAGTTATTCAGAAAAAAATAAAAAAAGCGTGGTTTAATCCGCTTCTTCTGACAATTGTATTTACGGTAGTAATGCTTGTTGCCGGAAATATAAAGTATGAGGAATATGAATCAGGAACTAAAATCATCAGCTATCTTCTTACCCCTGCAACGGTATGTCTTGCAGTACCTCTTTACGAAAAGCTGAGCGTACTTAAAAAGAACGCCCTGGCAATACTAGCAGGAATCTTCTCGGGAGTTATAACCTCTGCATTATGCGTAGTAGCCGTGATTTTCATTTTTAAGCTTGATAACACGGTACTTGCTACTTTTCTGCCCAAATCTGTAACAACAGCAATAGGGGTAGGAATTACCGAGGAGCTTGGCGGAATTGCGGCTTTAGCGGCAATTACAATTATCATTACGGGAATAGTCGGCAACATACTTGCCGAGTGGGTATGCAGGATATTTAATATAACGGACCCCGTTGCCGTGGGTACGGCAATAGGAACCTCCTCCCACGCAGGGGGAACTGCCAAAGCCCTGCAACTAGGACAGACCGAGGGTGCTATAAGCGGTCTTTCCATTGCGGTTGCCGGCATTATGACAGTTATTATCGCTCCGCTATTTATGAGTTTATTTACGTAAAATAAGAGGTGTGTATCACGGGATACACACCTCTTCCTTATTATTTTAGTCGATAGGTTCTGTTTCAGCTTCGTCGTACTCACTCTGTCCGTCATAAACATCTGCATCAAGTGCCTCTGAATCCTCTGCAGAAACATCCTCAACGCCAACCTCTTCGATATTTTTTATATCGTCGATTTTCTTGCGGAGAACAGCAATCTCTTCTTCGTAAGAATCAACCTTTTCAAGCATTTCCTTTATTGTTTCCATAACCTGGCCGTCTCTCTTGAAAGCCTTATACGCTTCAAAGCCGATTTCCTTGTAAAGGTTTTTAACCTTTTTCTGTTTATCGCTTATTTCGAGATTCAGCTTTGCAATGGAATAAAACTTCTTGCTCTGTTTGCTGGAGGTTGTAGCAACTTCTGAAGCTATCTCTTTAACTTTTTCCAAAAATTCCATTGAATTTCTCTCCTTAAATTATATTAATCAAAGCTGGGCTTTGCCAAAAATCCGGGGATTTCAAGGTCGCCGTCATCTCCGCCGATAGCACCGAAGAATCCGTTGTCCTTATCCTTTTTCTTTCCTTCAAGACCTGTTGCAATAACTGTGATAATGATATCGTCTTCAAGGCTTTCATCAATAGCTGCACCGAAGATAACATTCGCATCCTCATCCACACAGTCGCCGATAAGATTTGCAGCTGCATTTGTTTCGTGAAGGTTAAGGTTAGCACCACCGATAACATTGATGAGGACACCTGTTGCACCGTCAATAGTTGTTTCGAGAAGAGCACTTTCGATAGCCATCTTAGCAGCCTCTTCAGCACGGTTTTCGCCACTTGCACGACCGATACCCATATGAGCAAGACCTGCATCCTTCATAACTGTTGTAACGTCAGCGAAGTCAACATTGATAAGACCTGCACCTACGATAAGGTCGGAAATACCCTGTACACCCTGACGGAGAACTTCGTCAGCATCCTTGAATGCATCAAGAAGGCTTGTCTTATTATTGCTGATGTCAAGAAGTCTGTCGTTGGGGATTACAACGAGTGTATCTACATTGCCGCGGAGCTGTTCAACACCCTCCTCAGCCTGGATCATACGTCTTCTGCCCTCAAAACCGAAAGGCTTTGTAACGATAGCAACTGTAAGCACACCGAGTTCCTTTGCAATGCCTGCAACAACGGGAGCTGCACCTGTACCGGTTCCACCGCCCATACCTGCTGTTACAAATACCATATCTGCATCTTTAAGTACCTGTTCTATTTCTGCACGGCTTTCTTCTGCAGCTTTTTTGCCGATTTCAGCCTTACCGCCTGCACCCTGCCCTTTTGTAAGCTTATCGCCAATCTGAATCTTCTGGCTGGCGTGACTCTTGGTAAGTGCCTGCTTATCTGTATTTACAGCGATGAATTCAACACCCTTAATACCTGCTTCTACCATTCGGTTTACAGCGTTATTACCGCCACCGCCTACACCGACAACTTTAATTTTCTGAGCTGCGCCGAGCTCTTCTGCGTATTCCATTCT
This sequence comes from Clostridia bacterium, assembly GCA_045661145.1. Taxonomy (GTDB): domain Bacteria; phylum Bacillota; class Clostridia; order UMGS1883; family UMGS1883; genus UMGS1883. The sequence continues at coordinate 15,628 of JAZRFC010000075.1, forward strand.
CACCTGAAATCCTCCTCTATAAGTAATATAGCTATAATAAATACAATTATATACTATATAATACACCCAAATGCGCTGAGATTCAAGAAAAATTTTAAATTCTTATTAAATTATTGCGTTTTTTCAGGATTTGTGTCTTTATTTTCTGTAACAATCTCCTTTTCGCGGTATGTAAGTCTCTCAAGATTTACATACCCCGAGGGCATTTCTCCGGGTTTTGTCTTCCCTACCACATAATCATAAACAGGTCCGAAGCACTCCATCTTATAATCAAGCTTTCCTGTATCGCCAACTGTCACACAAAGCTTTTTGCTGTTGTAATAGAATTTTATGTCGGTTATATCCGTCACATCAATTTCAACCATCTTGTCTATATAACCCGACTTTGTAAATTCGCTCAAACATTTCAAAAGTGCATCAAGCTGTCTTTTGTCTTCGGCTGTTATGATACTGCCTTCCTTATATTTAACATTTTTAATACCCGTTATTTGAGGAAGTTCAGGGGAAGATGCAACAGTCTTATTTCCGTCAGGGGATGCGGCTGAAGAGCTTCTCTTCTCTACGCATCTGCCGTCGGCAGTTATGATAATATATCCGTTTTCGGCAGTAAGATAGGCTACGCCAACCTCCTCCACTACGGTTATTATTATTCCCGAGGGAAGGTCACGTTTAATTTTTACACTTTCAACATAGCCCATTGATTTAATGTTGTCACTTGCTTCACCAAGGTTTACGCTGAAAATATTTACACCCTTTATAAGTCCGCTGGCATTTATTACATCCTGCTCTTTAAGGACCATATTTCCGCGGACCTCGATTTTATCAATGTCGAAACCGGGAGTCAGGAGCATAATAGAAATAATGGAGGCTATTAAAACAACAAGTGTCAGCAATGCCAATTGTTTCTTCTGCCGTCTTTTCATTTTTCTCACTGTCTCCCACCTTCTTTCATCAGTTTGTTTTCTTTATATCTGCACCTAATTCCACGAGCATCTTATCCAGGTTCACATATCCGCGTTCTATATAGTGAATACCGCTTAATTCACTTACTCCGTCTGCACCCAACGCTGCTACGGTAAGTGCCGCCCCTCCCCGAAGGTCCATTGCCTTAAGAGGTGATGCACAAAGCTTCTGCCCTTTGACGATTGCCACTCTTCCGTCCTGAAGAATATCAGCACCCATCTTCCTAAGCTCGGGAATGATTTTATATCTGCTGTCAAAAATATTTTCCACGATCACACTTGTTCCCTCGGCAAAGCACAATGCCGCCATAACGGGGGACTGTGCATCTGTCGGGAATCCCGGATAAACCTGAGTCTTTATCATATCCACACTCTTTATTTTTTCAGGTGCGCGAATATACATCTTATCGTTAAAAAATTCTATTTTTGCACCGCTGTCACGAAGCACAGATACAACTGCACCTAAATGCGCACTCCTTACATTAAGAAGCTCTATCTCACTTTTCGTAGTCATTGCACTGCACATAAGAGTAGCCGCAACAATTCTGTCGGGCATCACCTTATGCTCCGCGCTATGAAGATGTGCAACTCCCCTGATGCGGATAAATTCCGTTCCTGCACCCTCTATGCAGGCACCCATCTTGTTTAGAAATTCGCACATATCGGTTATTTCAGGTTCTCTCGCTGCATTGGAAATCGTTGTTTCCCCATTAAGGCAAACTGATGCCAGAATGATATTTTCCGTTGCACCTACGCTGGGGAAACTAAGGTGTATATCTCCCGAATGCATCCTGTCAGCATTGGCTTGGATAAAGCCATTCTCATCCTTTATTGAAAGCCCCAATTGTCTGAGGGCTTTCATATGCAGGTCTATGGGGCGATTCCCAAGTTCGCATCCCCCTGGAGAACACATCCTTGCCCTGCCCATTTTTCCTGCAAGCGCTCCTAAAAATATAATGGAGCTTCGCATTTCCCGCATCAGTTCTTCGGGAATTTCCCAAGAAGAAATATCCGAAGAATCAATTTCCAGAATGTTTTCGGAAAAGACCACCCTGCAGCCCAGACATTCCAGAATTTTTATTGTATGTTCCACATCACTGAGATGAGGACAGTCATAGATTCTGCATTTGTCGCCTGCCAATATGGACGCTGCCATAATAGGCAAAACAGCATTTTTTGCTCCGTGAACACGCACTCTTCCGGAGAGTTTCCTGCCTCCGGTAATTATGTACTTATTCAAGCCGACACCCCCTACACCAACATACTATGCTGTATAGGAAGTTTCGGTGATTTTTAAATCATGTCTTTAATATAATTATATATTGTTTTGCAGGCATCGGCAATACCAATTTTTTTGGAATTGGATTGCATTTTTGCCAGAGTTTCCTTATTTTTAAGGATTGAAGAAATTTCTTCACAAATTCTTCCGCCGCTTACCTCATTTTCAAGCACAACCCTTGCCGCACCATTTTTCTCAAGATACCTTGCGTTGTACTCCTGATGGTTGTGGGCAACATAGGGGCTAGGGATAAGAACGGCAGCTTTTCCAAGAGCCGTTATTTCGCTGACGGTTATTGCACCTGCCCGTCCCACAACAACATCGGCTGCAAAGAAAATTTGTTCCATATTATAGATATACGGAACTACCTTTATATTTTTTGCCTTTGTAAGGTCAGTAGTCTTTTTTATTGCTTCACTTACGCTTTCAAAATGGCGTTCACCCGTTGATGCGATAAGATTGAAATCCCTGATAAGGTTCCCCTCTATCATCTGCACAAGTGCTTCATTCATTTTTTCAGCACCCAGAGAACCGCCAAACATAAGAACAATAGGTTTTTCGTCAAAGCCATACTGTGCACGCACCAAATCTATATCATGCACCGAAAAAAGGTCCGGTCTTAAAGGATTTCCTGTAAGGACCATTTTTTTTGCCTTCATCATATCACGGGTTTCCTCAAAACTGATTGCCGTAATATCTGCTTTCCCTGCAAGCATTTTTATTGCAAGTCCGGGAAATACATTCTGCTCATGGATAATGGTGGGGATTTTAAGTTTTGCCGCCGCCTTTACCACGGGAGCACAGACATATCCTCCCGTACCTATTACAACATCGGGCTTGAATTCTCTTATAATATGCTTTGCAACACCCGTGCTTTTTACATAATTTATGAAAACCTTGATGTTTTCAACGCTCAGGCTTCTCCTAAGTCCCATAACATCAATGAACTTAATATCATATCCGCATTTGGGAACAAGAGTTTTTTCAAGGCCACGCTGTGTTCCCACAAAGAGGAATTTGCTGTCCGGCTCCTTTTCCTTTATATAGTTTGCAATGGCGATTGCAGGATTTATATGACCTGCAGTACCGCCGCCGGTTAAGAGTACCCGCATATTAAAGCACCTTCACTATATTTTTTTAATTTTACTTGTTTTTGAAATATTCACGAGAATTCCCATTCCCCACATTGTTGCAAGCATTGACGAACCGCCTGAGCTGAACAGGGGAAGCTGCATTCCCGTTGACGGAAGAACTGACAGTACAACACCGATATTGATAAGCATCTGAAGTCCTACAATAGCAGTTATTCCGAAAGCTGTGTACATACCGAATTTATCTCTTGCGTTAAGGGCAATACTTATACCTCTCCATACAAATAGTACAAACAAAAGAATTACGACTAAACCGCCTATAAACCCAAGCTCCTCACAAATAACTGCATATATGTAGTCATTCTGTGCTTCGGGAAGATATTTGTACTTTTGTCTTGACTGACCGAGTCCCAATCCGAAAAGTCCGCCGCTTCCTACCGCGTAAAGGGACTGTACAATCTGCCATCCTATTCCCTGCTTGTATTTGAAAGGATTAAAGAGTGCCAGAATACGGTTGTATCTGTATTCCTCGGTAAATATAAAAACTGCACCCAGCGTACCAAGACCCAGACCGCCCAGAACTGTCCACTTAAGGGAGAAGCCTGCAACAAGCATCATAAGAATGCTGATGAGTGCCAGCATAATTGCCGCTGACATATGGCTCTGCATAATGCAAAACAAACAGAATAAACCCATTACGCCAAAAGAGATTAAAATATTCCTTTTATCTGTGGTAAGATTCTGCGTTCTCTTGTCAGAAAATCTTGCCGCATAAAACAACACCAATACGATTTTTGCAAATTCCGATGGCTGGAAGCTGATAAATCCTAGGGAAATCTGTCTGGTTGCACCGTGTGATGCAAAACCTACCACAGGCACTATAAACATAACAAGTGCTGTAACTGTAAGCATGAGCTTCTGCAAACTAAGGTACATATGATAATCATTCGTTGCCGCGAATACCATTACTGCAGAACCCATAAGGAGAATTGCTCCCTGCCTTATAAGGGTACGGAAAATACCACCCTCCGCTGCTCCGGGTGAGCTTGCTGAAAAAAGCATAGCGAAGCCAAACAAGAGCAGGCTTAGTATTATAACGACTAATATAAAGTCCGCTTTACCGGAAGGTTCTCTTTTGCCCGTCATATCTGCTCCCCCTTAAAAAAATCAAATTGCTATGTAACAAATCGCACAGAGAATCAGCGTTATTATGCTGAAAAGTGCCACAACCTTTGTTTCTTTCCATCCGCACTTTTCAAAGTGATGATGAACAGGTGCCATTTTGAAAACTCTTTTTTTCGTTTTCTTGTATACAGACACCTGAATGATAACACTGAGTGCTTCAAACAAAAATACGAATGCACCAATTATTATAAAAAGCTCCAACCCTACACTGATTGCAACAGCTGCTATCATGCCGCCGATGAAAAGACTTCCCGTATCGCCCATAAAAACCTTTGCAGGATAGGCGTTATAAATAAGGAAGCCCAGAAGCCCCCCCGTAAGAGCACCTGCAACAACGCTGCCGTCAGAATGTGTACCTATTACAGCACATGCAACTGCAAAAAACAAGGAAACTATACTTCCCACACTTGCAGCAAGACCATCAAGCCCATCTGTAAGATTTGCGCTGTTTGTTGTAGCCAGAAGCACAAGCATTACAAAGGGTATGTGGAAAATTCCTAAATCAAAAGTTAAGTCTGTAAAGGGGATTCTTGTTTCCGTCTGCCCGAATTGAACATACAGAAACACTGCATATGCAAGGCTTACAACGGTCTGTGCAAGAAACTTCTGTGATGCGGTAAAGCCCTTGTTCTGCTTTTTAACAACCTTTATATAGTCATCAACAAAGCCTATCAGACCAAAGAGTACACCGCATAAAAGTATTGCACCGCATCTTAAATCCCTTATAAAAATTAATGTTGCAATAACTGTTGCCGCTATAAAAACAAGACCGCCCATTGTGGGTGTTCCCTGCTTTTTCTCGTGCCATGAGGGACCGTCCTCTAAAATTGTCTGTCCGAATTTCAGCTTGCGAAGAAACGGAATCAGAACAGGTTCGCACAGTGCAGTTATTAGAAAGCTTATTACACATGCTTTTATCCACATAGTTAATTACCCCTTCATTGTTGAAAGTATCTCTTTTACAACAACTCTTTCGTCAAAGTCGTGTTTAACATGGTCAATTTCCTGATATGTTTCGTGTCCTTTTCCTGCAAGGATAATAATATCGCCCTCTTTGGCAATTTCCATTGCTTTGCGGATGGCATCCTTTCTGTTTACCACGGTGATGTGGTTATCCTTTTTCATTCCTGCAAGGATATCCTTTATGATTTCCTCTGGCACTTCACATCTGGGATTATCGCTTGTAACCACAACAAGGTCTGAAAGCTCCTCTGCAATTTTTCCCATTTTAGGACGTTTGCTTGCATCACGGTTGCCACCGCATCCAAACAGGGTTATCACGCGCCCCTTTGCAAAGTCACGTACCGCAGATATGATGTTCTCCATACCGTCGGGAGTGTGTGCATAGTCGATAATCACAGTATACGGAGTCGTTGTGCGAACAACCTCAATTCTTCCTTTTATGCTTTTTGCAAGGACAAGACCCTTTTCGATATCCGATATATCAATTCCGATATTTATACACGCACAAATTGCCGCAAGAGCATTGTAAACCGAGAATTTCCCAGGGATTCCAAGACGCATTTCGTGAGTTTCGTCTTTATATACAATGTCAAATATTACGCCTCTCTCACTCATTTTTATGTTATCTGCTTTTATGATCGATTCCTCGTCAATGGAATAGGTAAGCACATCTTCTCCTGCCGCAGAAAGACAGATTTGCGAATAGTCTGAATCAAGATTTATTGCGGAGGATTTACTCATTGCAAAAAGCTTTGCCTTTGCCTTTGCATAATTTTCCATGGTTTTGTGAAAATCAAGATGGTCCTGTGTGATGTTTGTTAAAACTGCTGTTTCAAAGGTTACACCGTACACTCTGTCAAGCTCGAGAGAATGGCTCGAAACCTCCATTACCACATATTTACCGCCGCTTTGCACCATCTTGTGAAAAATTTCAAAAAGGTCAAAGGACTCTGGGGTTGTACGGCTGCTTTCCGTAATGCAGTCACCGATTATTATCTGATTTGTGCCGATAAGGTCACATCGTAAACCCTTAAGCATAAGAATTTGCCTGATAAGATATGTTGTAGTGGTTTTTCCGTTTGTACCTGTAAGACCGATTATTTTAAGCTTTTTTTCCGGATGGTCAAAATACTCCGCGCTGGTGAGAGCCAATGCTTTTCTTGAGTCTTTTGCCTTTACATAGGTGCATCCGCAGTTAACATCGTCTTCGCCCAGAACTGCAACTGCACCATTTTTTATTGCGCTGTCGATATATTTATGTCCGTCGGTTTCAAAGCCTTTTATTGCTATAAAGAGATAGCCCTCCTGAACTTTTCTGGAGTCATATGCTATGCCATTTATTTCAAGCTCTCCGTCTCCGAAAATTTCACAGTCAATATTTTTAACGAGTTCTTTTAATGTCATTATGCACCTCCGTCAATTCTCTTCCCTCTTAACAAATTTTACATAGATTTTTGTTCCTGCCGCCACTTCGGATTTTGCCTTTGGGCTTTGACTTACTGCTATATAATCAGCAGGAATTGTTCCGCTGTTTGCGGCATCAAGCTCCATACTGAGTCCTGCATTTTCGATAGTTGCCTTTGCATTTTTATAGTTCATTCCTATAACATCGGGAACAATTGCCGTTCCCTGAGTTTCTTCCTTTTGGGTGTACGCAATTACAACGCCACCCTTATGAAGCTTTGTTCCTGCTGCAGGAATCTGGTTTGTAATCTTTTCTCCGTTACCCTTGGGATTGATTTTAAGTCCCAGATTATCAAGCTTTACAAGTGCTTCCTGCACAGTAAGCCCGTTAATATTAGGTACTGTTACAGATATTTTATCCTTGTTTTCCTCTGTGGGCTGAGGAGCATATCCAAGGTAAGGAAGAACATCTTCAAAAATTCTTCCTACCGCCGGTGCTGCAATTGCACCACCGCCTGTTGCTCCTGCATGAGGCTCGTCAAGAAGCAGAAGACATACAAGCTGGGGATTGTCGGCAGGTGCTACGCCTATAAATGATGCAATGTATTCTCCGCTTCCTCGGGGAAGCTTTTCACTTGTTCCTGTTTTTCCGCCAATACGGAAGCCTGCAACATATCCGCCTTTACCTGTTCCCTCTGCTACAACGCGTTCCATCATACCGCGCATCTGCACGCTGGTTTCTTTGGAAATCACATTGCGGACAAGCTCGGGTTCAAAGGTTTCAATTACATTTCCATCTGTATCGGTATATGCTTTTATTATACGGGGTTTCATAAGGTTTCCTTCGTTCACAACGGCTGAAACGGCACTTATAAGTTGCAGTGGTGTAATTGTAAAGGTCTGCCCGAAAGATGATGTCGCCAAATCCACAACACCAAGCTTCTGATGGAATGTTCCGGCAGATTCACCGGGGATTGTAAAGCCGGTCTTTTCAGTAAGGCCAAAGGCTTTATAATATTTTTGGAAAGTTGTTGCACCCATTCTTGAAGCAAGCTCCATTACAAACGGGTTGCAGGAATTCATAAGCCCCTGAGCGAAGGTTTCTTCTCCGTGTCCGGCGTGCTGCCAGCAATGGATACTGCGGTTTGCCACCTGTCTGACACCTGAGCAGGAGAATACGTCCTGCGGAGATGCAACACCCTCTTCAAGAGCCGCTGCCGCAACTATTGTTTTAAAAGTCGAACCCGGCTCGTAGGAGTCTACAACGGCTTTGTTACGCCACATTTTTGTGACAGCCTTGTTATATGCTTCTGTATAAGCGTCACCCTCAAGTTCAAGGGCATCGAGTTGCTCTAAAAGAAGCTGATCCGTTATAACACGGGGGGCGTTCAGGTCATAAGTCGGAACTACTGCCATAGCAAGGATTTCTCCGGTATTGGGATCCATAACAATAGCGGCACCGCCATTTCCCAGAAGATTTTCCTCATACGCCTGCTGAAGATGTTTTTCAGTATATCGCTGTATAGTTTCATCAATAGTCAGGACAACACCCTTGCCGTCCTGCGGTTCAATGTAGTTTTCGTATTTAAATGGCATTTCGTTGTTTGCAACATCCTTTGCCGCAACGATTCTGCCGTCAACACCGCGAAGCTGTTCATCAAGAACATTTTCCAGACCTTCAAGACCCTGATTGTCACTTCCCGTAAACCCGATAACTTGTGCCGCAAGCGAGCCGTAGGGATAGTAACGCTTTGAATCTTCTTCAAAATAAACTCCCGTAAGTTTTTCGCTTCTGATAAGGTCAGCAACGCTTTTTTCAACCTGCTTTGCAACGACCACCGACTGTCTGTTTGTACGGGAAATCTGTTTTCTTAAATTCGCCTCATCTACTCCAAGGATTTTTACAAGAGCGTTTACAACCTCTTCCTCATTTTTGCTCTTTTCTATTTCCTGGGGGTTCAGGGTAACTCTTTCAGCAGATGCACTTTGTGCAAGAATTTTTAAGTTGCGGTCATAAATGGAGCCGCGTTTTGCACTAATTATACTATCGCGGGTCTGCTGTTCAGCCGCCATTCTGCTGTATTCTTCACCGCGGACAAACTGTATCCATGCAAGTCTTATCAGAAGCACCAGCACGCCCACAAGGAAAAAAAGTGTTATTAATTTCATTCGTTTTTTTATGGCTCTTGTCGGCATGTTTTCACTCCTTTTTTGTTATTTTGACAGATGCTTCTTCCTTTTTTATAAACGCAAAAAGGGATTTGGCAAAAAATATCCTGTTGCCACTTCCCTTTATTATATTAATATAAGTATTCCAGTATTCCCGATATGCGGTTTATAAATGCACTGAATGAACTTTTCTCCTCAATCTTTAAAACTTCTCCGTTGTCAGTATTTCCAAGCGCAATATACTGTATCTGGTTTTTTGCAGGGGGCTTAAGGCCAAGGCGCTGTGCTTCCTGTTCAATCTTCTTCGGGTCAAGATTTCCCTCCGCCTTCACCTGCTGCTCAACAACCTTTGCACTTACAAGCTCAAGGTTTTCTTTAGTAGCTGAAAGCTTGTTGTACTCTGCAGTAATTGTGGCATATCTGAGAAGAACTATGAAAGACAATGCAAAAGCAACCAAAATTGCTTTTACAATGCGCTTTTTCATCTTTAACGCCTTCTTGTGCGATAACTTAACAGTTGTCTTTCCGGCAGTTTTCTTCTTCCCTGCGGATTTCTTCCTGGGAACATCTGATGTGTAGTATTCAGTTTTTAATGCACTAGAACCGTCTGTATACATCGATACGCTCCTGTCAGATTATTTTTTCCACAGCTCTTAATTTACTGCTTCTCGCACGCGGGTTTTCGTCAAGCTCTTTTTCAGAAGGAACTATGGGTTTCCGTGTGATGCTCTTTACGGAAGGCTTGTTTCCGCAAACGCATACGGGGAAATCTTTTGGGCAGGTACAACCTTTCTCCAAGGATGCAAAGGTTGTTTTTACAATTCTGTCTTCAAGGGAGTGGAATGTAATTATCCCCATCTTGCCGCCCTTTTTAAGAAGCTCTGCCCCATCTCTTATTGCCTGTTCCAATATTTTAAGTTCTCCATTGACCTCAATCCTTATCGCCTGAAATGTCCGCTTTGCAGGATGTGGTCCATCCTTCCTTGCCGAAAGGGGGATTGCCGCTTTTATAATGTCTACAAGCTCAAAAGTTGTTTCTATGGGTGCTGTTTTTCTTCTCTCAACAATAAAATCAACTATTCTGCTTGCCCACCGTTCCTCTCCGTATGTGGAGATTATCTTAAAAAGCTCTTCTGACGAATAGGTATTTACTATATCCTTTGCGGTAAGGCTGTCGCGACTATCCATACGCATGTCCAGTGGCGCGTCCTGCATATAGGAAAAGCCCCTCTCTGCATCGTCAAGCTGAGGTGACGATACACCTAAATCCGCTATAATTCCGTCAAATTTTTCTATGCCAAGGTTTTTTGCTATGTTTTTGATATTGGAAAAATTATCGTGCACTGCGGTGAAATCTTTTCCCTTAAAACGCTCATTGGCATTTTTTATTGCAACTTCATCACGGTCTATTCCGATAACTTGTCCACCACGCTCCAAAATCAGAGATGTATGTCCGCCGCCGCCCAATGTAAAATCGGCATATATTCCACCCGGTTTAACATCTATGCTATCAACGGTTTCCTTTAAAAGCACAGTAATATGGTTGAATTCCACAATGCTTCCTCCTATCAGAAGCTGATTTCTTCCAGACTTTCTGCAGCTTCCTCAACAGTCATCTCTTCTTCACTCTGAGAATATTCCATCCAACGCTGTGCGTCCCATATTTCCACGCGCTTGCTGACACCGATAATAACAACCTCTTTTGTAAGAGCTGCATATTCACGGTGAGGCGGTGTAATAAGCACCTTACCCTGCTTGTCCGGTTCACCCTCTGCGGCACCGGAGAGGAATGTTCTCTGCAAGAAACGGGCACTCTTCTGATTAGAGGGAAGCTTGGCAAGATTGTCAGCAAGCTCTTCCCATACCTCCATAGGATATACAAACAGACAGCCCTCAAAGCCCTTGGTGATCATGAACTGTTCGCCAAGCTGCTCACGAAACTTTGCAGGGATAATTACTCTTCCCTTCGCATCGATATTATGTGAGTACTCGCCTACGAACATCCAAACCACCTCCACTTCGTTGCACTTTCGTGCACTTTCCTACACTTTGAGTATATTTTACTATATATCAGCTGTGATTTCAATACTTTTTTAAAATTTTTTTGATTTTTTTGTTTTTTACATTATTATCTAAATATGGTAAATATTGGGCTTGGAGATACAATATTTTGTAAGCGAAAAAGAAATTCTGAAATAAAATTTTGAAAAATTTGTTTCAGGATTGTTAAATTTACGAAATTAAAGTAATTTGTTTTAAAAATCTCTTGCAATTTCATATAAATTATATTATAATTCACAATGTTGGTAAAACAACTTAATATTCTATTTCGGGGTGTAGCGCAGCTGGTAGCGCGCCTGCTTTGGGAGCAGGATGCCGCAGGTTCAAGTCCTGTCACTCCGACCACATCGAGTGTTCATAACGTGTTTATGGGCACTCATTTAATTTTGGTGTTGAATTAAAAAGGACTTCAACCTCCTACACCCCCTCTAACTAAATCTTCAAATAAAAACATTGCATTTTCACAACATTTAGTGTACAATATAGTATGGTATATACCACAAAAGAGGTGTTTATATTGGAAAAACTGAAAATAACGGGCGGAAAACAGCTTTTTGGTGAAATTGCAGTTTGCGGTGCAAAGAATGCCGCTGTTGCAATTATTCCTGCTGCATTGCTTGTAAACGGTGTTTGCCGTATTGAAAACATCCCCGATATTAAAGATGTACGCTTAATTATAGAAATGCTTGTCCGTCTTGGGGCAAGTGTTACATATGTTGATGACACAACCATTGAGGTAAATTCTTCGAAATTGAAAACTCACATAGCTCCTATGGAGCTTGCAAGCCGTATGCGTGCCAGCTATTATCTTCTCGGTGCACTTCTCGGCAGAATGAACCGTGCGGAGGTTTCCCTCCCCGGTGGCTGTAATTTCGGCACACGTCCCATTGATCTGCATGAAAAAGGTTTTTCGGCAATGGGTGCAACGGTAAAAATTGAGGACGGCATTGTATATGCCGAGTCAAAACAGCTTACGGGAACAACAATCTATCTTGACACCGTAAGCGTAGGCGCAACAATAAACATTATGTTGGCGGCAGTTCTTGCCAAGGGCAGAACCATTATTGAAAATGCCGCAAAGGAGCCACACATAGTTGATGTGGCAAACTTCCTTAACGCAATGGGTGCAAATGTCCGCGGTGCGGGAACAGATGTTATCCGTATAACAGGTGTTTCCGAGATGAAGGGCGGTACATACAGTATTATCCCCGACCAGATTGAAGCGGGTACCTTTATGCTTCTTGCTGCTGCGGCAGGCGGAGAAGTTCTCGTGAGAAATATTATTCCCACACATATGAACTGCCTTACCTCCAAGCTTGAAGAGATGGGCGTGAATGTTACGGAATATGATGATTCTATCCGCATTGAGCGTGACGGCAACCTCAAGGGAACGTCTGTAAAGACAATGCCCTACCCGGGATTTCCCACCGACCTTCAGCCCCAGATGGTGGCACTTCTTTCTACCGTAGGTGGGAAAAGCACCGTCGATGAAAATGTGTGGGACAACCGTTTCCAATATATAGACCAGCTTCTCAGTATGGGTGCTGACATTACCATAAACGGCAGAAGAGCAAACATTTCGGGAACTACTCTCCACGGTGCAGAAGTTACTGCAACTGACCTCCGTGCAGGTGCCGCACTTATAATTGCAGGTGCCGCAGCTGAGGGTGTGACAGAGATAGCATCTCCTCACTACATTGACAGAGGGTATTCCGATATAGAACGACGGCTCCGCAGTATAGGAGTGAAAATCGAGAGAATTTTTACAGCAGACTAAAACGAAAGGTAACTGTATGAGTATTTCAATATGCCCACTTTCCTCGGGCAGCAGCGGAAACTCAATATTGATACGAAGTGACTCGTGCGCAGTCCTTGTAGATTGCGGGATGACGGGAAAAGCCGCTGAAAACGAGCTTGCGCAGGCAGGTATTTCCCCTGAAAAAATAGATGCCATTATAGTAACCCACGAGCATATTGACCATATAAGCGGTGTGGGAATTATGTGCAGAAGATACAAAATTCCCGTGTATGCCACCCTTGGCACATGGAAAGCAATGATTAATTCCATTGGAAAAATTGACACATCACTGATACGCTACATTGCGGCGGAGGTTCCCTTTGAGATTTCGGGAACGACTTTCCACCCCTTTTCCACATCTCACGATGCGGCGGAAAGTATAGGTCTTGTTTTTTCAAAAGACGGAAAGTACGGCGGAGTTGCAACGGATTTAGGCACGGTGACAAAGCATATCTTCGATTTGCTTTCCCCCTGCTCCATTGCCGTGTTGGAAGCAAATCACGATGAGGTAATGCTTAAAAACGGACCATATCCGTTGCATCTTAAAGAAAGGATTCTTTCCGACTACGGACACCTTTCCAACAAGCTGTGCGGTGCCCTTTGTGCCAAGTTGGTGCGTGAGGGTAAGCTCCGTCAGGTAATGCTCGGGCATTTAAGCACTGACAACAACACCCCACGCAGAGCATATGAAACCGTTGCAAACAGTATTGAAGCAACGGGCTTTAAAATAGGCGAGGATGTGGAGCTTTACATAGCAGAAAGATACTGTATGAGCGAGGAGCTTATTGATTGATATGACAGTTAATATTATTTGTGTAGGGAAAATTAAAGAAGATTATTTTATAAAGGCAACGGCTGAATTTGAAAAACGACTCAGCCGTTTTTGTTCGTTCAATGTGATTTGTCTGCCCGACAAAAGTATTCCCGACAATGCCTCGCCTGCCGAAGAACAGATTGTTTTTAAAAAAGAGGGAGAGGAAATCCTCAAAAAAATCGGCAAGAGTGATATTGTTGTCGCAATGTGTATTGAGGGCAAGCAGCTTTCAAGCGAGGAACTTGCAGAGAAAATCCGTGATTTTCAGATGCAGTCATCCACTATCGATTTTGTTATCGGTGGCTCACTTGGACTTTCCGACGAGGTTAAAAGCAGAGCAAATCTTAAGCTCAGTATGAGCAAAATGACATTCCCCCACAGAATCGCAAGGCTGATGTTGGAGGAACAAATATATAGGGCTTTTAAAATTAATAATAATGAAACTTATCATAAGTAAAAGGTACATATTGGGACTATCCCAATATGTACCTTTTACTATATTTTCATTTTCTTTTAATTTTTCTTATTAAGGGGGTTATATCCCCTTAATAATTAGGATTGCATCTCCTATAATATAAATTGCCAAGCAGGTGTAACGCACACTCTGGTTGTTGCGACACAAACTTAACGGGAAGAATCCGCATCGAAAACTGATGCGGATTCTTTCCGTTTATTTATGGTATACGCACTAAACTACGGTTTTTGCAAATTTTCTGTCGGCTACCGTAAAATTGCGAGCATCATTTTCCTCTGCAGGCGAGCAATTTTAGACGAACAGGCAACTGAGTGTTGCCTTAAAGTCGGCGGTTCAAAGACAGAAAATTTGCAAAAACAAAACAATACATTTAAAGAAAACCACGCCCAAGAAATATTACGCCCCTGCGAGGGCGTTTCAAGGGGTTATGGGGTCATAGGGGAGCTAATGGGGAAATCGCAATCCCCCTGCTCCCCTATAAAAGCTTTTTGGCTCCCAAAAGTACACCGTCCCTGCGACTCCGCAGATTGGCTTGCACTTCCGCAAAATGTTTAAAGAGTTTTAAACATTAAAACGCCGTAATGCTAATGCATCACGGCGTTTATTGACATTGTTAACTTACTTTAAGTTGTTCTTAAGAGTCTCAAGTTCTGCCTTAATTTCTGCAGGAAGTCTGTCACCGAACTGAGCAAAGTATTTCTCCTGGTCAGCTACGTCTTCCATCCATACAGCCTTGTCTACGCTGAGAAGCTCTTTAAGCTGTGCTTCAGAGATTTCAAGGTCTGTTGTATCGATGTCGCTGATTTCGGGAAGGAAACCGATTTCGCTTTCCTTAGCGTCTACCTTACCATCACAACGGTCAACAATCCAATTAAGGACACGCATATTGTCGCCGAATCCGGGCCACATGAAGTTACCCTCATCGTCTTTTCTGAACCAGTTAACGTGGAAAATCTTGGGAGCTTTGTCAGCACCCATCTTTGCACCCATTTCAATCCAATGTGCAAAGTAGTCAGCCATATTGTAACCAACGAAAGGCTTCATAGCCATGGGGTCACGACGAACAACACCAACAGCACCTGTCGCTGCAGCAGTTGTTTCAGATGCCATTGTAGCACCTACGAATACACCGTGATTCCAATCTCTTGCCTGATATACGAGGGGAGCAGTCTTTGCACGACGGCCACCGAATACGATAGCACTAATCGGAACACCCTGGGGATTCTCGAATTCCTTGGAGATGCAGGGGCAGTTTACTGCAGGAGCAGTAAATCTGGAGTTGGGATGAGCAAGGTTGCCTTCGTATGTCTTGCCGTTAACCTTATTTGCTGTCCACTCTGTGCAGTTTTCGGGAGGATTCTTGTCAAGACCTTCCCACCAAACTGTCATATCGTCGTTATTGATAGCAACGTTTGTGAAGATTGTGTTCTTCTTTGTAGCTGCAAGTGCGTTGAAGTTTGTCTTTTCACTTGTACCGGCAGCAACACCGAAGAAACCTGCTTCGGGGTTAATAGCGTAAAGTCTGCCGTCTTCACCGATTCTGCGCCAAGCGATATCGTCACCGATTGTCCAAACTTTGTAGCCCTTTTCTGTAAGATATTCCGGAGGAATAAGCATAGCAAGGTTTGTCTTACCGCAAGCAGAGGGGAATGCAGCACAGATGTACTTAACTTCGCCCTGAGGATTCTCAAGACCGAGGATAAGCATATGCTCTGCCATCCAGCCTTCCTTCATACCCTGGTAGGAAGCAATTCTGAGTGCGAAACACTTCTTGCCGAGAAGTACGTTACCGCCGTATGCGGAGTTAACAGACATAATTGTGTTGTCCTGAGGGAAGTGAACAATATATCTTTCGTCGGGATTTACATCCTTCTTAGCGTGAAGACACTTAACGAAGTCACCGTCAGAGCCAAGAGCATCAAGGACGCTCTTACCAACTCTTGTCATGATGTCCATGTTAAGAACAACGTAGATGCTGTCTGTAAGCTCTACACCAATCTTGGAGAAAGGTGAGCCAACGGGACCCATGGAGTAAGGAATAACATACATTGTTCTGCCTTCCATTGAGCCGTCGTAAAGAGCGTTAAGTTTTGCATACATTTCCTTGGGAGCCATCCAATTGTTGATAGGACCTGCTTCCTCTTCTGTTTCTGTACAGATGAATGTTCTGTCCTCTACACGAGCTACATCGTTAACAGCTGTTCTGTGATAGTAACAGCCGGGAAGCTTTTCCTGATTAAGCTTAATCATTTCGCCTGTGGAAACAGCCTCTTCACGGAGAGCCTCGAGCTGCTCTTCGCTGCCGTCAATCCAAACTACGTTCTGAGGACGGCAAAGTGCTTTCATTTCTTCAAGCCAGGTAAGTACTTTTTTGTTATCTGTCATTTTTATATCTCCTTTCAAAAATCCAATTTTTCCTGTTTATCATTATATAGTATAAATCGATATTTGTCTACTGTTTTTTTAATTTTTTTGCAAAATAAAATGGCAACCTGATAAATTCATCAAGTTGCCGTATCATTATTTTGAAAAATAGTCGCTTAGTTCACAAAACTGCTCTATCGAAAGAGCCTCTCCTCTTACGGTGGGTGAAAGACCTACTGATTCCACAGCTTTTGCAACTTCCTCTTTCGAGCCAAACACACCGCTTCCTGAAAGAGCATTTACAAGGGTTTTTCTCCTCTGTGAAAAAGCCGCCTTGATAAGCTTGAAGAAAAGCTTTTCATCTCTGGGAGTTACCGATGGAGTGTCAAGGATTTCCATACTGACAACGGCACTGTCCACCTTGGGTGCAGGGATAAATGCTCCTGCAGGAACGTGCTTTATGATTTCAGGTCTGGAAAAATACTGTGTAGTTACGGTGATTGCACCGTAATCTTTACTGCCGGGTTTTGCACAAAGTCTCTCGGCAACCTCTTTCTGAATCATTACAACAATCTTTTTGAATGGAAGTCTGCTTTCAAGAAGATTCATTATAATGGGAGTTGTTATATAGTATGGGAGATTCGCCGCAACACTTACATCCATTCCCGAAAACTCGTTTTCCATAAGCTCTTTAAGGTTTACTTTAAGGCAGTCCTCCCATATGAATGATATATTGGAGAAGCCTGCCAGAGTTTCCTCAAGAACTTTCTCAAGCCTTTTGTCAAGCTCAATGGAAACAACCTTTTCCGTAGTCTGAGCAAGTGCCGCAGTGAGCACACCGAAGCCCGGACCGATTTCTATTACACCACGGGCATTTTCGCTGACTGCATCTGCCATGGCGAGGGGGACGGATTCATCGGTGATGAAGTTCTGTCCCATACTCTTTGCAAAAGTAAAGCCGTATTTCGAGCAAAGATATTTAATTATTTTGGGATCTGTAAGGTTATACATTACTTTTCCTCCATTGCCGAAAGTTCAGAAAAACTTTCTATATACATATCGCAGGTTTCTTTAAGCTCAGGTGTATACTGACGGCTTCTTTCGTCATAGACTCCGCAGACAAGCATACCTGCTCTTTTTGCGGTTTGTGCCGCAGTAATCACATCCTCAAACACAAGGCACTTTTCGGGAGATACCCCTGCTTTTTGTGCCGCAAGAAGATAAACCTTGACGGAATTTTTCCCCTCGCCCGCTTCGCAGGTATTGGCAAAACCGTCAAAAAGGTCATATATTCCATTGTTTTTAAGTGCAGGCTTAAAGAAGTATTCAGGGGAGCTTGTGCAAAGCACAATTTTCTTCCCATTATTTTTAAGATATTCAATAAACTCTTTTACAAAAGGCTTCATCAATACATTGTGGGAATATTCGTGTATTGCCATATCTGTCCATTCCTGCATAAGCTCCTCGGGAGTATCAGGCAAATTAAAACGGTTTTTCGTATAGTTGGCAATCTCCGAAAAGCTCATTGCGGCAATATTGTGAACATAGTCCTCGGGAACCTTTATTCCACGCTTGTTTTCGAGGAACTCGTAATCTATCCTCTCCCATATTCCCAATGAATCCATTATGGTGCCGTCCATATCAAAAACAGCGGCATCAAATGTATTTAATTTCATAATATCTCCTCTTTATTTTGAATACTGCTGAAGAAGACTATTCTTAACCTGCCACAGTTCGGGGGATAAATCCACATAGTAAGTGTGAGGATTTTCGAAACGCTTAACTTCGTCCCAGATTGTTTCCACCTGTTCCTTGCAGTATTCACGAATTTCGGAAAGGGTAGGAAGATTTGCCACCTTTTCCCCGTTTTCAAAAATTTTCACAAGAAGCTTTCTTGCAGTAAAGTTCGTAACCGTCTTACGTTTCCATGTGTGGATAGGGTCAAATATTTCGTAAGGATGGCTACTGTCTATTTCCTCATTGTGAAGAGTCATAACATCAGCAATTGCCTTGCCCGTTTCATTATCATAAAGTCGGTAAACCTGCTTGAAATCAGGGGTTGTAATTTTTGCAGGGTTTTCGCTGATTTTGATTTTGGGAACTACTTCACCATTTTCCTCAACACCTACAAGCTTGTACACACCGCCGAAGACGGGCCAGCTTCTTGCGGTAATAAGCCTTTCACCAACACCGAAAGAGTTAATCTGTGCACCGTGGGAAAGGGTGTCGCGGATGATATATTCATCAAGCGAATTGGATACTACTATACCGCAATCTTCAAAGCCCTCTTTATCCAATTCCTTGCGTATCTTTTTGGTAAGATAAGTGATGTCACCGCTGTCAATTCGTACTCCCTTGGGTCTGTGTCCCCTGGGAAGAATTACTTCCTTGAAAACCTTAATTGCATTGGGAAGTCCGCTTTTAAGAACATTGTATGTGTCGATAAGGAGCGTACAACTGTCGGGATAAACCTCCGCATATGCCTTGAACGCATCATATTCTGTGGGGAACATCTGCACCCAGCTGTGTGCCATTGTTCCGATAGCAGGGATACCGTAAAGCTCGTCACTGAGGGTATTTGCAGTACCTACACAGCCCGCAATATATGCAGCCCTTGCTCCTAAGATAGCACTGCTTGCACCGTGCGCACGACGGGAGCCAAATTCCATAACTGCTCTACCCTCTGCCGCACGGACAATTCTATTGGTCTTAGTGGCTATAAGTGTCTGATGGTTAACAAGGAGAAGAAGCATCGTTTCAACAAGCTGTGCCTGAATTGCAGGCCCCTTGACAATTACCAGAGGCTCATTGGGAAATACGGGCGTACCCTCCGGCATTGCCCATACATCGCAGGAAAATTTGAAATTTGCAAGATAATTAAGAAACTGTTCGTCAAAAAGGTTTCTAGAGCGAAGATATTCTATATCTTCTTTCTCAAATTTAAGGTTTGAAAGATACTCTACTACCTGCTCCGTTCCTGCCATAATGGCAAATCCTCCGTCATCGGGAACACTGCGGAAATAGAGGTCAAAATAACACACCTTCTCCCCTGTTCCGTTCTTGAAATAGCCGTTTGCCATAGTAAACTCATAAAAGTCGGCAAGCATTGAGTAATTTTGTTCTTTCAACATAGTAACCATCTCCTGTTTTTTAAAACAGAGTTATTGACAAAGTCAATAACTCCCCTTCTAACCATAATCCGCCACCTGTAAATTCAGGGGATTATTAAGGGGTTTTCCCCTTAATGATAAAATCGCCAAAATCGGGGGCGTGTACCTCGATTTTGGCTCCTTACAAGGGCTGGCACGGTGAGTGCCGCGCGAGCGTAAGCCCTTTTCTCGAACTGAAATGTTTTATGAAATAAAACTTTCGGTTCGAAAGGCTGACCTTGTCAGCCGTTAACCGTTCTCAATGGCATCTTCCAGCCAGAATTCTGCAATATCAATTGCCTCAAAAAGGCTTTCACGGGTTGCTTTCTTGATAACCTTTTCCTTGCCTACTCCCTTGTTGGTGCAGAGGTCTATTGTTACGCTATCCGCAACTTCAAGGTCGCCAACCTTTTTCTTTGACTTAATTGTGAAAATGATAATATATTTTTCGCTGAGGTCACCGTAATAAATTGTATCTCCACGGCGTACCATCGGTTTACCCTTATAGGTAAAAAGCTTCTGTTCTGCTGCCATTATACTCTCTCCTTTATATAAACAAATAGTTTGCATAATTATTTAGTCTATTCTACCACAAAAGTTTAAAATAGTAAAGTATTTTTTAATATGTTTCTTCTACGCATATTTTTACCCAAAAAAGTATTGATAATTTTCCCCGATTGTGATATAATTATAAAGCTGTACCGGCCGGGGAGGTAGCGGTGCCCTGTATCCGCAATCCGCTATAGCGGAGGTTATGTCCCCGATTGAGGCGTTTTTTCAGTACGGCAGGAGCATTTAAGTGGTGTTGACGGTTGGGTCTTGCGCAATATCGGCCCGTGAACCTTGTCAGGCGGGGAACCGAGCAGCAATAAGCGGTCTCCGGTATGTGCCGCGAGGGTGCCTGACCCGAGCTAACTGAATGATTTCCGCGTAGTGAATAACGTCGATTTCGGGGTGTACAGCGAAATGCGGATGGCAATGCCATCCTTTCGAAGCAAAAGTTTTATTACATAAAAGCATTTGCTTCGAGAAAAGGGCTTTCGCTCGCGCGGCACTCACCGTGCCAGCCCTTGCAAGGAGTCAAAAACGAGGTACACGCCCCCGTTTTTGATAGATTTTAATATGTTTTAAAATAATATTCAAGGGATAAAAACAAATGGTGTTTTATCCCTTTACTTAAATACCAAGTTGTTAAAAGGGGGTATTTGCGTGGAGCATCAGACTCTTTACAGAAAGTGGCGGCCGAAAACTTTTGACGATGTTGTAGGTCAGCAACACGTTACACAAACCATAAAAAACGAAATAAAGAACAACGTATGCGGACATGCATTCCTTTTCTGCGGAACACGCGGAACGGGTAAAACCTCCACAGCAAGAATCCTCAGTAAAGCCGTTAACTGTGAAAGCCCCATTGACGGAAATCCTTGTAACAAGTGTGCAACCTGTCAGGGAATTGAAAACGGCAGTATAATGGACATTATTGAAATTGATGCCGCAAGCAACAGCGGTGTTGACAATATCCGTTCCCTCCGTGAAGAAGCGGCATATACAGCCGCCGTTACAAAATACAAAGTGTATATTATCGACGAAGTGCACGCTCTTAGTAAGGATGCGTTCAATGCCCTGCTGAAGCTTTTGGAAGAGCCCCCTGCTCACGTTAAATTTGTTCTTGCTACGACCGAGGCAAACAAGGTGCTGGGGACAATTTCTTCCCGTTGCCAATGCTTTGATTTCAAGAGAATTACTCCCGAAGATATTTATGGCAGACTTGAATATATCTGTAATGCCGAGGGCATTATGGCAGAGGACAAGGCTCTCCGCATGATTGCACAGCATGCTGACGGCTCTCTACGTGATGCATTAAGTGCTCTTGAGCCGTGTATTGCTGCAGGCAGAGAGATTGACACGGAATTTGTAGCAGATTTTTTGGGCAGAGCCGAAAACCACTCGGCGCTTGAGCTGTGTGGCTGCATTGGCAGAAACGATGCCGCAGGAGTAATAAGCTGTATTGACGATGTTTGTTCGAGAGGTAAAAACCTCTCTCCGTTCATAGAAACACTTATCCGTGCAATGCGTGATATGCTTGTTATTTCCGTTTCGGGACAATGTAAAAGTGATTTTGACGAAACTGAATATGAAGCTCTTAAGGAAAGCAGTTCAAACTATTCCACGGAAAAATTGTTATTTGCAATAAAATCCCTTTCTGAAGCTGTTTCGACAGCAAGATTTATGACAAATCCCAGAGTAGTTTTTGAAGCGGCACTTATTAAACTATGTACAAAGAGCAATGACGGCAGCTACGATGCGCTTCTCAGCAGAATTGCAGAGCTTGAAAAAAAGATTGAGAGCGGAAATATTTCCGTAACTCCTGCAAAAACAAAGCCTGCACAGGAAGAAAAATCAGCTCCAAAAGTTGAAGTGCCTGCCCCCGAGCCTATTCCCGACCTTCCACCCAGCGAATTTTTAAGCAAGATTAAGGGTGCGTGGCCTGAAATCATGACAGACCTGTCCCAGAGCATACTGCTCTATACGACGCTTATAAACGTTGAGCTTCGGGAAGAAAACGACAAGTTGGCACTCACATTCCCCGACGATGGAGGAAGAGCAATGCAGGATATGGTGGCAGAGGGTATTGACCTCATAAACGGAGCAATCAAATCCCACACAGGACTTGATGTACACACGGTAACAAGGTTGCAGAGTGATTTTTCCGCATTTGCAACCAAGAAGAAAGAACACGATCCTATGGAAGATATAATGAATCTTCCCATAACAAATATAGAATAAGAAAGGATGTTTTAAATATGGCAAGAGGTGGCGGATTTCCCCGTAATATGGGCATGGGCGGTATGGGCAATATGAATAATATGATTAAGCAGGCCCAGAAAATGCAGGAGGAAATGTTAAAGGCACAGGAACAGCTTAACGAACAGGAATTTGAAGCAAGCGTAGGCGGCGGAGCTGTATCCGTAAAGGCAAACGGCAGAAAAGAGCTTGTTGAACTTACCATTTCTCCTGATGCAGTTGACCCTGATGATGTTGAGATGCTTCAGGATATGATTGTTTCAGCTGTTAATGAGGTCCTCAGAAAGGCTGATGAAGCTCAGGCAAACAACCTTAAGGGGCTGACAGGTGGCCTTAACATCCCCGGATTATTCTAATACCGGATGCAAAGCATCCTTTCGCAACAAAAGTTTTACTGCGTAAAAGCATTCGTTGCGAGATTCGGGCTTTCGCTCGCGCGGCACTCACCGTGCCAGCCCGTTCAAGGAGTTAAAATCGAGGTACACGCCCCCGATTTTAACGGATTCAAACATTAAGGGGAGTTCCCCTTAATAATCCCCCTTGAAAGTTTTTCTCTTAGGAGTTGAATTAAATGTATCCCGTTTCATTACAGGAACTTATTGACGAATTTAATAAACTTCCCGGTATTGGTCACAAGAGTGCAGTAAGGCTGGCTTTCCACGTGATGAATATGCCCGAGGAAAAGGTACAGAAATTTATTAACGCTGTAAACAGGGCAAAAACAAGCGTGCATCTTTGCAGTAAGTGTCAGAATCTTACGGATAAGGATGTATGCGACATTTGTTCATCCGACAAGCGTGACACACATATTATTTGCGTTATGGAAAGTCCCAAGGACGTTACTGCCCTTGAAAAGACCAGGGAATATAACGGACTTTACCATGTTCTCCACGGAGCAATATCCCCTATGGACGGAGTCGGTCCAGATGATATTAAGATTAAGGAACTTATTTCCCGTCTTACTCCCGAAGTGACTGAGGTTATTATGGCAACAAACCCCACAGTTGAGGGCGAGGCTACGGCTATGTACATAGCAAGGCTCTTAAAACCGATGGGGATTACTGTTACAAGAATTGCCCACGGTATCCCCGTAGGCGGTGACATTGAGTATGCCGACGAGGTTACTCTAACCCGTGCTATTGAGGGTCGCCGCGAAATATAAAAAGCACAAAAAAGGTTATGTGATAACAGACTCACATAACCTTTTTTGCTGTGTCGCAACAACAGGTATTATACCTGTATTGGTATTATAGCACACAATTTCCAATATTGCAATACATTTGTTATGCATACATTTAAAATATTTATATATATAATTGTATTGCAGAGGTGATTTTATGAAAAAATTTAAAATACCATCTATTCCGCCAACAACCAACAAATGTATAAGATTTCCAAACGATATAATTGGTGAAGTTGAAAAAGCGATTGAGGGGAAAAATTGCACCTTTACTGCCTTTGTTGTAGAAGCGGTAAAAGTTGCTCTGGAAAATATTGAAGATGAAAATAAAGAAAATCCGCAAACATAGTTTGCGGATTTTTTATTTATTTTGCACTCTCGTAAAGAGATTCTAATTCCTCTTTAGTATATTTATAAATATTATCACAGAAATGGCAGGTGATTTCAGCTTTGCCGTCTTCCTCTATAATTTTTGTAAGTTCGTCTTTGCCGAGGCTTATGAGTGCACGGTCTGTACGGTCACGGGAGCAATCACACTCATATTTAGTAGGAACATTGTCAAAATATTCGATTTCGTAGTCCGAAAGAAGCTGTTCAACTATATCTTCGGGCTTTTTGCCGTTTGAGAGCATCTCCGTAACGGAAGAAATTGACTGAACAGTTCTTTCCACGTTGTCAATATCCTCATCATAGGCACCGGGACGCACCTGCAGGATAAATCCGCCTGCCGCCTTAATCGTATAGTCTACATCAACGAGCACACCAAGAGCAACTGCTGTTGGAAGTTGTTCACTTGTTGCATAGTACTGTGTCAAATCTTCGGCAACCTCACCATTAACAAGGGGAACCTGCCCTACATACGGCTCTTTAAGCCCGAGATCACGGATAATTCCAAGCATACCGTCACGACCTATTGCACCGCCTACATCAAGCTTACCCTTATCATTAAGAGGTAAATCTACAAGGGGATTTCCCACATATCCTTTTACATTGGCATTTCCGTCGCCTACTGCAACAACTTTTCCGATAGGACCTCCGCCGTTTAACTGAATGGTCAGGCTGTCATCAGCACTTTTAAGCATACTTCCCATAATTGCCGCAGCTGTAAGTGTTCTGCCGAGAGCCGCCGCAGCTGTTGGTGACATTTTGTGTATTTCCTGAGCACGGTTACAAAGCTCAGTTGTATCGGCTGCTACCACACGGATAGCACCGTTTGAGGTTATTGCGTTAACTATATAATCTGCCATAGTATCACTCCTGCATTTAGTTGATTGTATAATTCTTAACTAAATATACAATTTATATACTTAATTAAAAATTATACAAAAGGCAGAGGCTAAGCCTCTGCCTTTTTGCATAGTCAAAACTAAAATTACTTAAGTTCAACCTTTGCGCCAACTTCTTCAAGCTGAGCCTTGATCTTTTCAGCGTCGTCCTTAGAAACAGCTTCCTTAAGAGTCTTGGGAGCACCATCAACTGCTTCCTTAGCTTCCTTAAGGCCAAGACCTGTGATTTCACGAACAACCTTGATAACCTTAATCTTTTCTGCACCTGCATCTGCAAGAACAACGTCAAATTCTGTCTTTTCTTCAGCTGCTGCACCTGCATCGCCAGCTGCTGCTACCATAGCAACGGGAGCTGCTGCGCTTACGCCAAATTCTTCCTCCATAGCCTTTACGAGCTCAGCTACTTCGAGGAGCTTGAGTTCTTTAATTTCAGCAATAATTGTTTCGATCTTACTCATTTTTACTTACCTCCTATAATAAGTTAAATAATTTTTATTCTTCTGTAGGAGCTGCTGCTTCTGAAGCATCAGCTTCCTCTGCTGCAGGAGCTTCCTCTACGGGAGCTTCTACTACTGCTTCCTCTGCGGGAGCTTCTTCCTTCTCAACCTTGATGTCAGCGGGCTCTACGCCGTTATCAACAAGTGCCTGCAATGTACGTGCAAGATTGCTGATAGGTGCGTTGAGGCTGCCGAGCAACTTAGCAAGAAGAGTTTCACGGTTGGGTGTAGCTGCAAGTGTCTTAACTTCGTCAAGAGCGAGCACCTTACCATCCAGGAAACCTGCCTTGATTTCGAGCTGTTCGTGAGTCTTTGCAAACTCAGCGATAACCTTTGCGGGAGCAACTTCATCTGTCATGCTGAGTGCAAGAGATGTAGGTCCGTTAAGGATAGGATCGAGCTCGTCAAAGCCAACTTCCTTCGCTGCAAAGCGTGCAAGAGTGTTCTTAATAACCTTGTACTCTACGCCTGCTTCGCGAAGCTTGTTACGAAGCTGAGTATCTTCTTCAACTGAAAGTCCGCAGTAATCAACGAATACGCCGGAAACTGCTGTCTTAAACTGTTCAGACATAGAAGCTACTATCTGCTTCTTTTCTTCGAGAACTTTCTGACTAGGCATGTTTTCACCTCACTAATAATAATGAAAAAGGGATTCTTCGCCCATAGACGCAAAGAATCCCGAATTTTTGTAGGAATACTTCCTCGGCAGGACTTACCTTTATGCCTGCTGTCTATGGAACTAACGGTGCTATTATACACCGCTTGTTAACTTTTGTCAAGAACTAATTTGATTTAAATCAAATTAGCCAATCTTGGATGCATTGATTTTGATGCCAGGGCCCATTGTGCTTGCTACTGCAACACTCTTAAGATACTGACCCTTAGCTGTAGCGGGCTTCGCCTTGATGATAGCTGCCATAAGAACATCAAAGTTCTCCTTGAGCTTCTCAGGACCGAAGGAAGCCTTACCGATGGGGCAGTGAATGATGTTTGTCTTATCAAGACGATACTCAATCTTACCTGCTTTTACATCGTTTACAGCCTTAGCAACGTCCATGCTTACTGTACCTGCCTTGGGGTTGGGCATAAGGCCCTTGGGTCCAAGGATTCTAGCGATACGTCCGATTACACCCATCATATCAGGTGTAGCGATTACTACGTCGAAATCAAGCCAATTTTCTTTCTGAATCTTTTCAACGTATTCTTCTGCGCCTACATATTCAGCGCCTGCTGCCTGTGCTTCGTTAGCCTTTTCGCCTTTCGCGAAAACAAGAACTCTAACCTTCTTACCTGTACCGTTGGGAAGAACTACAGCACCTCTAACCTGCTGGTCTGCGTGACGGGAGTCAACGCCGAGCTTTGCGTGGAATTCGATTGTTTCGTCGAACTTAGCGCTTGCAGTCTTTACAACGAGGTCAAGAGCTTCGGCAGGATCATACTGCTTGCCGGCTTCAATAAGCTGTGCACCGGCTACATATTTCTTACCATGTTTCATTACTGTTAACCTCCTTGTGGTTCATCGGGAATTACCCCTCCCACATTACTCTTAGATTATTCTTCTACTGTTACGCCCATGCTTCTTGCTGTACCTGCGATCATGCTCATAGCAGCTTCAAGACTTGCAGCGTTGAGATCGGGTCTCTTAAGTTCTGCAATCTGCTGAAGATCTGCCTTGGAAAGCTGAGCAACCTTCGTCTTGTTAGGTACACCACTACCACTCTCGATCTTACAAGCCTTCTTAATGAGGACTGCAGCCGGGGGAGTCTTAGTGATGAAGCTGAAGGATCTGTCCGCATAAACGGTAATAACAACGGGGATGATTAATCCTGCGTCTTTAGCTGTTCTCTCGTTGAATTCTTTTGTGAACTGTACGATGTTAACACCGTGCTGACCGAGAGCCGGACCAACCGGAGGAGCCGGTGTAGCCTTACCTGCGGGGATTTGCAACTTGATATAACCTGCGATTTTCTGAGCCATGGTTTTGCACCTCCTTGAAAAAAATGTGGTGATAACGAACACTCTTTGAGTGTCCTCCCATCTATAACAAGCCTTGCGGCTTATTAACAAATAGTACGTATTATTCCAGCGGTTCAATCTGGTAGAAGTCAAACTCTACCTGCATTTCTCTGCCGCCGAACATGGTAACCATAACGCTAACCTTACGTTTTTCGTTATTGATTTCCAATACTTCACCCATAAAGCCTTCCATAGAGCCGTCGGTAATACGAACTGTATCGCCAACGTCAATGCCAAGGTCAACTGTCACAGTTTCAACACCGAGACGTTCAACCTCTGCTTCAGAAAGCGGAACGGGTTTGCTTCCCGGTCCTACAAAGCCCGTACAACCACGGGTATTGCGAACCACATACCAACTTTCGTCGGTCATTTTCATTTTTATAAATACATATCCGGGGTAAATCTTTCTGGTAACGGCTTTCTTTTCACCCTTATCGTTTTCCTCGATTGCTTCCTCGACAGGAATGCAAACTTCACCGATAAGTTCACCGAGGCCGCGGTTTTCAACAGTTTTTTCAATACTGTCTTTTACCTTGTTTTCGTAACCCGAATAAGTATGAGCAACATACCACTTAAATTCAGCACTCATAATATATCAGGCGAAGCGCCCTTCCTCCTTTACTGTAATAATCAGCGAATAATGAATTTACCGGCTAAGAAAGTAAAGAGTGCATCAAGGCCGAAAATTACAAGACCGATGAGGATAAGTGCCGCAATAACAATCAAAGTGTTGTTAAGAAGCTGTTTCTTTGAGGGCCAAACAACCTTCTTGAATTCGGATTTAGTACCTTTAATAGATTTGCCGATACGACGGAAGAAGCCTTCCTTTTTAATATTTTCTCCCATTAAAGTTCACCTTCTATTACTTAGATTCTTTATGCAGTGTGTGCTTGCGGCAGAAAGGACAATACTTATTCATTTCAAGTCTGTCAGGATTGTTCTTCTTATTTTTAATAGTATTGTAGTTACGCTGCTTGCATTCTGTGCATGCCAATGTTATTTTAACTCTCATGATTCTGCGCCTCCTGAGTAAGAATTTGCCTCGATTTTTTATGCACGTAAAAAAAACCCTGCATAGCGAGGTAAGAATAATATACCATATGTGATTTTTTTTGTCAACACATTTTTTCGGGAAATTTTCATTTTTTTAGGTCATTACTATATATAAGGAAGAAAGGGAGCCAACGGCACAAGATAGGCATGGGATTACCTCAAAAATGATAAAATATTTAATGTTCTTTTATGTAAAAATTCATCCTGCCTTTTGAATTAAAATCTGCATTCAATTCAGTTAATTTATTCTCTGCCCATTTAGTGTCTTTATCAATCCACCACTTTGAATCAGGATAACATACATTTGCACGAAGTGCAACATCGTTTACACCTTAGGTGTAACATCATTGATGCGAAGCATCACATCGTTTGTGCAATAGCACAACATCATTTTGTGTCCGTGAATATTTTTTGTTTGTGGCAAAGCCACAAAATGATGTTCAGGCAAAGCCTGAAATGGTGTTGACCGTAAGCGGTCAAATGATGTTGTGTCCATAGGACACAAATACAAAAAAGCAAGCCTTACGACTTGCTTTTTTGATGGTGGGAACAATAGGGCTCGAACCTATGACCCTCTGCTTGTAAGGCAGATGCTCTCCCAGCTGAGCTATGCTCCCATATGGTGACCCGTACGAGATTTGAACTCGTGTTACCGCCGTGAAAGGGCGGTGTCTTAACCGCTTGACCAACGGGCCAAAGTGGTAGCGGCGAGTGGGCTCGAACCACCGACCTAACGGGTATGAACCGTTTGCTCTAGCCAACTGAGCTACACCGCCACATGTACAAGACTTTCGCCTGACACATTGGCTATTATAATATAGCGTTTTACAAAAGTCAAGTATTTTTTTCACTTTTTTTCAATTATTTCCGAAGCAGCTCGTCAAATGCCTCTATATAGCCATTCAGTCCCTTTCCCGTAATCGTCTTTTGGGCAACAAGGGAAATATAGGAAAACTGACGGAAGCTTTCCCTCTCCTCTATTTTGGAAATATGCACCTCTACCGTGGGGATTGCTACTGTCTTGAGTGCATCTAAAATAGCGATGCTTGTATGCGTATAAGCGGCAGGGTTTATGATTATCCCGTCAGTATTCCCGTACGCCGCCTGAATTCTGTCTACAATATCTCCCTCGTGATTTGACTGATAGAACTCCACCTCCACGCCTTTTTTGTCGGCGTGTGCCTGAACCATTTCTACCAAATCATTATAGGTAGACTTTCCGTACACATCAGGCTCGCGTATTCCCAGCATATTAAGATTGGGGCCGTTAATAACAAGTATCTTCATAAGTATCACCTTTTATTCATTATTTTAAAATAGGGGATGTTAAAAAAGTCCAGACCGCAAAAAGGCAATAATAATATGGAAATTTAGGTGGTGCTTAAATCCAAAAACATCTTAATTTGGTTGAAAAATCTCACTTTATTCGATTTTTCTAAGTTTTTAAGCCTTTTTTGCTACGGGCAAACTTCGCCGCTCGCTGTATACACATACAGCTTCGGGTAACCCACGGCAAGCCGTGGCTCAGTTTGTCCGTTCTGAAGCATTTTTTCCTATCCCCGTACATTTAAGAATTTGTGAGGCAGTTTCCTGCCACGTTTTTTGCGATTTTACGGAAAAGTGGCTTAATTTCTCGTACAAAGGAAAACGCACCTCGTACATTTCCCGGAGTTTTGATATGCCGCCTTGGGACAAGGGTCTGCCTTTAGTGGATAATCTTTCAACGTCACGGTCAATGAAAACAACCGTTCCATTCTGGTGTATTATATCGTAGTTTTCTTCCCTTGTCACAGCACCGCCGCCTGTCGCAATTACACAACCTGACTTTTTGCAAAGGTCGGCGAGGGTTTCCGTTTCTATTTTGCGGAAATGTTCCTCTCCATATTTTTCTATAATTTCGGCAGGAGTTTCACCTTTTTTGGCAATTTCCTCGTCACTATCATAAAACTCCCTGCCCAGAAGCTCCGCAAGGTATTGCCCCACGGTTGATTTTCCCGAGCCGGGCATTCCCACGAGTATAATATTCTTTGTATCTTTTTCAATAATATTTTTTATGCGTGTAATTTCGCTGTCGGGAATTTCCTTGCCTGTAAATATTTCCGAGGCTTTTTTTGCCTGAGCTACAAGCATACCCAAACCGTTTGCCGTTTTGAGTCCTCGCTTTTCAGCATCAAGGATAAGTTTAGTTTTTGAAGGGTTGTAGATAAGGTCAAGCACGGCTTCACATTTTTTAAAATCATTAATTTCAACAGGTGACTTTCCCGTTTCGGGATACATTCCCACGGGAGTTGCATTTACAATAATCTGTGCGTCGTAATAGCTTTCCATATCCCCTGCCTTGATTTCGGCAGAAGTTACCGTCCGCACACTTTTTGCACCCATATCGCTAAGAACACAGACCACGGTTTTTGCCGCACCGCCGGTTCCGAGGATGACCGCATCCTTTCCTATTATATCTGCACCCGTTTCCTTTATCTGATAAGAAAACCCGTAATAGTCCGTGTTATAGCCAACAAGCTTTCCGTCTTTTTTAAGGACAGTATTTACTGCCCCGATTCGGAGTGCATCGGGAGAGATTTCATCCAGATATTCGATTACGGTCTTCTTATATGGAATTGTGACATTAAGCCCGTCAAACTCCTTTTTCCGAAAGAACTCCCCTACCTCGTTTTCCGCAAGCTCCTTATATTCATAGGAATAGTCGGCAAGCTCATTATGGATAGGTTTTGAAAAAGAGTGACTGAGCTTTTTCGCAATTAGGTAAATGTTCATTAAAATCAGGCCTCTCTGTAACTGCCAAGGTATTTCACGTTTTTCTCACCCAAAGAGTATTCAAGCAAGTCTATTATGGCAGGAAGCTTTTCGGAATAAACCGACACATCTATATCGAAATAGAACATAAATTCGAAGTCGCTTTCGGGGATGGGACGGCTTTCCAATTTAATAATGTTGATGCCGAGAGAATAGAAATTTGCAATTACGCTGTAAAGAGCACCTGCTTTGTGAGGTGTCCTTATAAGAAGGCTTGTTCTATCGGCACCGGGGTAAATTTCAAGATTTTTGGAGAAGCAGATGAACCTTGTATAGTTATTCTTTGTGTTCTGCACATAGGGCTTTACAACCTGCAGGCCATACTGCACCGCACAGATTTCTCCTGAAAGTGCGGCAACATCGCATCTTTCGGATTCCGCTACCATTTTCGCAGCAACGGCTGTGTTTTCACATTCTGTTACCTTTACGCCCTTGCCAAGGGATTCAAGAAATTCACTGCACTGGCTGATTGCCTGAGGATGAGAATAGATTTCCTTTATATTTCCTAACTGAGTGCCCTTTTTGGAAAGCAGGCTGTGTTCTATCTGCATTCTTGTACTGCGGACAATACTGAATTTATGTTCACTCATAAGGTTGTATATCTGCGTAACACTACCTGCACTGCTGTTTTCAAGAGGCACTACGCCATACGCACAAAGTCCGCTTTCAACCGCATGGAAAACCGCCTCGAAAGAATTGCAATACATAATTGACGGTTTTTCAAAAAGCTTCTGACAAGCAACTGAGGAATGTGCCCCCTCTACACCCTGACAGGCAACAAATGCCTTTTCGGGAAAAAGGTTGGGGGTTTCCTGCATAGCCTTTTTAATACTCTCGGAAAGCCCTGATTGGGGAGAAAGGAATTTACTCTGATAAGTACGGCTGAGGTCAAGAATGGAGCCGTAGAGTCTTCTTGCATAGTCACCGTATTCCTCGCCTGCATTTTCCTCTACTTTTTCAAGGAGTTTTCTTTCTCTTTCGGAATCATATACAGCCATTCCCGATTCTTTTTTATATGCGGCTACTTCCTTTGCTACATTCATTCTTTTTGTGAAAAGCTCTACCAATTCCTTATCTATACTGTCTATTTCTTTTCTGCAATCTTCAAGATTCATTTTTTCTGCACCTCACAAAATTTTATTTGCAACAGCTATTGCCGCTGCTGCTTCGATGCAGGCTACTGCCCTTTTTACAATACAAGGGTCGTGTCTGCCCTCTACTACAAGTGTTGTATTCTCTTTTTTGGAAAGAGACACACTCTTCTGTTCCTTTCCGATAGACGGAGTGGGTTTTATTGCCACCTTAAATATTATGGGCATACCACTTGATATTCCACCTAATATTCCGCCGTGGTTATTAGTTTCGGTTACTATTTTTCCGTCTTTTACCATAAAGGCATCGTTATTTTCGCTTCCTCTTATTCTTGAGGAATCAAAACCTCTGCCGAACTCTATTCCCTTTACGGCAGGGATGGCAAATACTGCTGACGAAATACTGCTTTCCCATCCTCCGAAAAATGTGTTGCCAACACCGGCAGGCACACCTGTAATTGCACATTCTATTGTGCCGCCGATACTGTCTGCATCCTTTTTGGCAGAGAGAATTTCCTCTTTCATTTTTTCGCCCTTTTCATCATTCAATACAGGGAAAGGCTTACTGTCTACAAAATCACTTTTAGTAACATTGCAGGGGTCAAAGCTGTCGTCCTCCACACTGCCTATTGAGGAAATATGCGCACCTATAAAAATGCCCTTTTCCTCCAAAAGTTGCTTCAGAATTCCGCCTGCTATACAAAGAGTGGCCGTGAGCCTGCCCGAAAACTGACCTCCGCCGCTTACATCTCTGTATTCACCAAATTTGCTCCATGCCGCAAAATCAGCGTGACCGGGACGTGGAATGTCTTTAAGGTTTTCGTAATCCTTTGAACGGGTATTGGTATTTTCTATGATACCGCAAAGGGGTGCACCGTTTGTAAAGCCGTTTGTAATTCCTGCAACAAACTTTACCTTATCCCCTTCTTTTCGGGTGGTGGAAAATTCATCATTACCCGGGGCACGTCGTGCCATAAAGAGGGAAAGCTTTTCCTCATCAATCTTAATTCCTGCAGGCAAGGCCTCGATAACTACGCCCATCGCCTCGGAATGAGATTGCCCAAAAAGAGATATTCTGATTTTTTCACCTGTCGTAAAGCTCATTGCACTTACCTCCAAGCATAGTAAATTTTTCGTAGAATTCAGGGTAGGATTTATTGACCGCTTCGGCAATGTCTATGGTAACATCTCCCTTGCACACGAGAGATGCTATTGCACCACTCATTGCAATGCGGTGGTCGTTGGCACTTGTTATATTTCCGCCTGTAAGCGTGCTTCCCGTAACATAAATATTATTTTCATCAAAATCTATTTTTCCGTCAAGGGCTGT
Organism: Clostridia bacterium; assembly: GCA_045661145.1. Taxonomy (GTDB): domain Bacteria; phylum Bacillota; class Clostridia; order UMGS1883; family UMGS1883; genus UMGS1883. Next base: position 49,411 of record JAZRFC010000075.1, read on the forward strand.
TATCATATCAACGGTGGTTTTAACACGGTCGCTTTCCTTGTCACGGAGCCGTTGTATATTTTTGAATACGGTAGTCCCCTCTGCCCTTGTTGCTGCTACACAAAGAATCGGAACAATGTCGGGAATGTCCGCACAATCTACCGTGATTGCCCTGAGATTTGATTTCTTTACAGTTACGCTGTTTTTGTCACGGGTTATATCGGCTCCCATCTTGTTGAGAATCTCCAAAGCACGGCTATCACCCTGAAAAGTATCTTCACAAAGTGATGTGCAGGTAATACCCTCTTCCGAGCCGATGGCACCTGCCACTAGCCAGAATGCACCGTTTGACCAATCGCCCTCTATTTCAAAAAAATCAGTTGACGTAAACCTCTGCCCCTCGGGGACTATGTATCCGTTTTCCGTCTTTTCGGTATTTACACCAAATTTTTTCATAATGTCGATTGTTATATCAATATACGGTCCGCTTTTTATGGGAGTGGTTGCCTTAATTTCTCCGCCGCCTGTTACACCAAGAGCTAAAAGGAGTCCCGTTATAAACTGACTGCTGATGTTTCCGGGGATTTCAAAAATATTCCCCGAAAGCTGTCCCTCTGTTTTGCAGGGCAGAAAGCTTTCACCATAAGAGGTTGTTACTCCATTTTTGTTAAGCACTTCGCACAAGGGAAGCAAGGGGCGTTCCCCCAGCCGTTCTGCACCTGTAAAGGTGCATTTTTTTCCAAGTGCCGCCGCAAATGGAAGCATAAAGCGGAGGGTTGAACCGCTTTCACGGCAGTTCAGAACACATTCACTGCCCTGCTTTTGGATGGGATAAACTGTCACTCCGTCTTTTGTATATTCAACTTTCCCACCGAGGGATTCTATGCACTCTATCGTTGCCTTTGTATCCTCGGAATAGGAGTTTGTTATAATCTTTGTTGGTCTGTCTGCCGCCGCCGCACATATAAGTGCCCTGTGCATACAGGATTTTGACGGTGGAGCTGAAACCGTTCCGTTTAGTTTTGAGGGTGAAAGCAAAACTTTCATCTCATTCCATTCCTTCCTTTACAATGGCTAAAAATTCATCCATGCTGATATTTATAACTTCGCACTCGCCCACGCTTGTGGGTACTACAAGGGAAACTCTTGTGTCGTCTGCTTTTTTGTCGCTCTCGGCTCTTTTTAAAAGCACATCGGGAGAGTAGGGACATTTTACATCAAGGGCAAAAAGGTCAAGCATTTGTTTCAGTATATCACAAGTACCTTGTTTGCACAAGCCACGCTTTTCCCATGCCTTTGTCACGATGTACATTCCCATTGCAACACATCTGCCGTGAGAAAGAGTGTAGTTTGCTTCCGTTTCGATTGCGTGTCCTGCCGTATGTCCGAAATTAAGGATTTTTCGGATTCCGCTTTCAAATTCGTCTTCTTCTACCACATCTCTTTTTATTTCAATACATCGGATAATAATTTCTTCAAGATTTTTTCTGTAATCCGCCATAAGGAGTCCGTCTATTTTCCTGCCACGTATAACGGCATACTTTATGACCTCTGCCATACCGTCGTCAAAATATTCTTCGGGGAGAGTAGAAAGTACATCGGGGTCAAAAATTACCGCCTCGGGCTGATAAAATGCCCCTGCAAGATTTTTCCCTTGCTCAAGGTCGATTCCCGTCTTTCCGCCCACGGAAGAATCCACCGCTGCAAGAAGTGATGTGGGAATCTGCACAAATTTTACACCTCTCATATAGGTTGCCGCAGAAAAGCCCGTAAGGTCCCCCGTCACACCGCCGCCAAGGGCAAAAAGAGTGTCCTTTCTGGAAAAATGATTTTCAGCAAGGAAGTTCAGGATTTCAAGATATGTCTTTGCATTTTTAGATGATTCTCCAGCTGGAAAAACAAATTCAAAAACGCTCATCCCTATTTTTTCAAGGGGTGCCTTTACCCTTTCCATATACAGAGGAGCAACATTGGAGTCGGAAACTATCAGAGCTTTTCCGCCCATGCCAAGCTCCGCTGCATATTCTCCCACACGGTCTATTGAACCCTTTTTCACTATGACATCATATTTTTTTGAAGCATTAACCAAAATCTTTTTCATATTAACCAATACTTTCCTTTATTTTTGTTCCCTCTTCCAAAAGTGCATGAAGTCTCGTCTTATCCCCCGTTTTGATAGCATCACTGTATTTCTGGAGCTCTGTTATAATATTGTCTATTTCAAAGCAAAGATTATCACCGTTTTCCATAAACAGTTCTGTCCACATATCGGGATTAAGCTTTGCAACACGGGTTAAGTCACGGTAGCTTCCTGCCGAAAAGCCCTTGTGCACACGGGAGTTGGGGCTTTTTACATAAGCATTTGACACCACGTGGGCAAGCTGGGAGGTATATGCAATAATTTTATCGTGCTCCTCCGCGGAGCTTACCGTTACACTCTTAAAGCCTGCTTTCTGGAGAAGCTTCTTGGTTTTTTCAAGAATTTCTATGGTTTCATCTTTGTCGGGGACGAGAATCATTGATGCATTCTGAAACATTGATGCACGGGAATATTTAAATCCCGAAAACTGTGTTCCCGCCATAGGATGTCCCCCCATAAAACGGTAACCGTATTTTTTTGCAAGTGAAAAACCTTTTTTGCAGATTTCTCTCTTTGTGCCGCCACAATCAATCACTGTGGTGCCTTCGGAAATAAAGTGGGAATATTCCTCCATAAATTCTATGGTTGCTTCGGGGTAAAGTGCTATAAAAACATATTCACAGCTTCCTATATTTTCTTTCGTCAATTCATCTGTCAAAGCGTTTTCAAGTCTTGCCCGTGCAATTGTAACTTCGTCACGGTCACAGCCGAAAACTTCTATGTCCCCTGCTTCCATAAAGGCTTTCGCCATAGAACCCCCGATAAGCCCAAGACCTGCCACTGCAATTTTCATATTACTTCATTGCCTCCATTACTTTTCTTACCGTATCTGAAACATCCTTAAACTGTGCAGGGGTAAGGGACTGTGCACCGTCGCAGAGTGCTTTCTGCGGGTTATTATGAACTTCTATCATAAGACCGTCGGCACCTGCAGCAACCGCTGAAAGAGCAAGGGGTTTAACAATTCTTGCAATACCGCAGGCGTGGCTGGGGTCAGCAATTACGGGAAGATGACTGAGCTCGTGAAGCATGGGGATTGCCGAAACGTCAAATGTATTTCTTGTTGCTGTTTCGTAGGTTCTTATGCCACGTTCACAAAGGATGATATTCTCATTACCCTCGCTCATAATGTATTCGGCACTCATAAGAAGCTCCTTGAGAGTATTTGCAAGGCCTCTCTTTATAAGAATGGGCTTTTTCGCTTTTCCGAGTTCCTTTAAAAGTTCGAAGTTCTGCATATTTCTTGCGCCCACCTGAATAACATCAACATCCTCAAAGAGATGCAGGTGGTCGGCACTCATAATCTCCGTCACGATGGGAAGTCCCGTTTCCTTCTTAGCCTCTACAAGAAGCTTGAGTCCGTCCTCACGCATACCCTGGAAGTCGTAGGGTGAAGTTCTCGGTTTAAATGCACCGCCACGGAGGAAGTCTGCACCTGCCGCCTTAACCGCTTGTGCCACCTCTATAATCTGCTCCTCGCTTTCAATAGAACAAGGTCCTGCAATAATTCCGAAGTGACCGTCGCCGATTTTTACTCCTCCACAATCAATTACAGTGTTTTCGGTGCGGAATTTACGGTTGGCATTTTTGAAAGGTTCTGTTACACGGGTAACCTGTGTCACTATGTCAAGCCCCTCCAAAAGCTCTGTATCAATACGGCTAGTGTCACCGATAAGTCCCAATACCGTCTGATATTCGCCGGAGGAAATGTGAACACGCACATTCTGGCTTTCAATCCAGCTTATTAAATTGTCGAACTGTTCTTTCTTTGCATCACTTTGTACTACTACGATCATTTTAATTTTCCTCCCTATAAAAAATAAACTCTGCAGTGATTGTCACTGCAGAGTTATTAAAAACATTCTCTTATTATTCGCAGCACAAATCACTTTTACTTTGAGACATAATAAAGTAAAAGTAAAAATATGCAGCTGCGAATACAAATAAGCTCATGTCTTTTCTCCTTTAAAGATTTCTTGTTATTATATTAGCACTCTAAAGTGCTAAATGTCAATAACTTTTTTAAAAATTTTATTCTTCTGTATTTTCACTACGGTTACTGAGAGTTACCTCTACCTGAGCTTCCGAATAACCGTCGGCACCGGGTACCATTACTGTAACGGGAACTTTTTCTCCCTCTTTATAATACTTCAGTCTGTCCTGAAGCTGTGCCAGAGCAGAAACAGTATATCCGTCAAACTTTGTTATAATATATCCCTTTTTGATTCCTGCTTTCTGTGCACCGAGTCCTTCTATAACCTCGGTCACAAACACACCTACGGGCATACCGAAAGCTTCGCTGCTGGAAGAATCCACGTCTGTGCCTGTTATTCCGAGGAATCCCTGCTTATCCTCGTCGACCATTTCTCTTGTGCGACGAAGCATAAGCTCGTCAATGATGTCCTCTACATCAGAAATGGGAATAGCATAGCCCATACCCTCTACGCCTGTGGTGGCAATTTTTACAGAGTTTATACCGACAAGATTACCTGCCATATCCAAAAGCGCACCGCCGCTGTTACCTGAGTTAATTGCCGCATCTGTCTGGATAAAGGAGTTTGTTACAACTGATTTTCCGTCAGAGCTTTTCATAGTTATACTTCTGTTAACGGCACTGATGATACCTGTTGTTACCGACTGACCGTAGCCAAGAGCATTACCGATGGCAACAACCCTATCCCCCGGTTTGAGGGTTGAAGAATCGCCGATTTTTGCAACCTTGATTTCTGACAAAACATCCTTGGGTACATCTGCAATTTTCACAGAAATTACTGCCAGGTCTTTACCGACATCATACCCCTTTACCACAGCATGGGGAATATCCTCATCCGTAATTTTTCCGTTCTGCCCGTTTTCTTCAAGACGCTTCTCAACAGGACTGAATACAACACTTAACTCCTTTGTATTTGCCACAACATGGTAATTTGTAACAATGAGAAGCTCCGTTTCGTTCTGTCCGATAATGATGCCGCTGCCGCTGGAGGTACTCTCCTGCTGATATGTGCCGAAAAATGTAATTACATCCGATACGCTACGGTTGGTAATTGCAACTACAGATGGCATACAAGCCTGAGCAATAGATGATATATCTCCCTGCACGTGAGATTCATTCTCCCCCTTATGGAGAATCACCTGCGTAGGCTCTAACCGATAGGAGCCGCCCGTAAGTCTTGTCACAAACCTATTTGCAATGCTGAAAGTCGTGCCAAACAAAATCCCTGCAACAACAGAAAGAGCAACCACACGGGGCCAGATACGCTTTTCTTTCTTTATCGTATGTGTCACATTAAATTCGGGAATTCTCTCGCCAAGACTCGGCTCACCTGAATCTTCTGGAAAATCTTCCTCTGTTTTTTCGAAGGCAGAATCCTCAACCTCGCTGAAAGATTCTTCAAGTGTTTCTTCCTCTATGGTGATTGTTTCTGTTTCGCTTTCTTCCACATCAAATTTATTTTCAAATTCGTTATTCATAAGCTGCCTCCTTGTATCTTTGAGCTTTTGCTCGTTTATTATATCATAAAAGATAAAAGTGTACAAACTATATTTAAAATGTTAAAAAATTTTTAATAATCTTCCGTTGATTACTAAAGACCGTGACAAGGAAATTTATCACGGTCTTTACTGATTTAAAATATTCCGATATACGCATCAAGCACAGAAGAAACCAAGATTGCAATAATACAAACGGGTGCAAGGTACTTAATGACAAATGTGAAGAGTGCTTTTTTTCCAAACTTTCCGCTAAGCTCTACTTCCTCGATGATAGCCTGAGGCTTAATTACATATCCGATAAATATGCAGGTAAAGAATGCTACAATGGGCATCATTACACTGTTGGTAATGAAGTCAAAGAAATCAAGCATCTGCATTCCGATAATGGTAGCTGTATCCCAGATGCTGTAACCGAAGCAGGAAAGAAGTCCCATAACAATTGAGAATACAAATACCACTGCAAGAGCAATTTTTCTGCTCCATTTGAGCTTGTCGCAAACAATAGACACAACGGTCTCCATCAGCGAAATGGAAGATGTAAGTGCCGCAAAAAGCACAAGCAAGAAGAAAAGCGTACCTATAATCTGTCCGCCTGCCATACTCTCAAACACCTTGGGAAGTGTTGCAAACATCAGGCTGGGGCCTTTGCCGAGAGCCTCGGGAGAACCGTTTGAAAAGGCATATGTAGCAGGGATAATCATAAGACCTGCAATAAAAGCGATACCTGTATCAAAAATTTCAATCTGTGACACGGAGCTTTCAAGATTAACTTCCTTTTTCATATAAGAGCCGTATGTTACCATAATACCCATTGCAAGGGACATTGAGTAGAAAAGCTGTCCCATTGCTGCAAGAACGGTCGTTCCTGAAAACTTGCTGAAATCGGGAGTTATGTAATATTTCACACCATCAATTGCTCCGGGGATTGTCATTGCATAGCCTGCAATAACTATTGAAAGGATAACCAGAACGGGCATCATAATTTTGCTGACCTTTTCAACACCCTTTTCAACACCAAAAAGAACAACGAGGGCGGTGAGACCGATATATATAAAGAACCAGCCAACAGGCTCTGCCGCGGAGGTTATGAATCCGCCAAAATAACTGTCCTGTGCCGCCATAACACCGCCACCTGTACAGAACGCATAAAGGTACTTTGTTACCCATCCGCCTATTACAGAGTAATAAGGAAGGATTATAGCCGGTACAAAAGCCGCAAGATAGCCAAGAAAAGCAAATTTCTTGTTAAGCTTTGTAAATGCACCTACGACGCTGAGTCCTGTCTTTCTTCCGAGGGCAATTTCTGCAGTCATAAGGGCAAATCCAAGTGTTACCGCAAGAATAAGATATGTAAGGAGAAATATTCCGCCGCCATATTTTGCCGCAAGATATGGAAATCTCCAAATGTTACCAAGTCCTACCGCGCTTCCTGCCGCCGCAAGAACAAAACCTATTTTTCCGGTAAAACTGCTTCTTTTTTCGTTTGACATAGAGTAGCCTCCTCCTGTTACAAAAAAGCAGAATCACCACTAAGGTGATTCTGTTACTTTGTATTATGAGTATATTTTACCATATATTTAAAATATGTCAAGTCTAGGCATAAAATAATCTAACCAAAATATTTTCTGTCAAGGCTTCTGTAACCGATTGCCTCGGCAATATCCATTTCGTTAATCTTTTCTCTGCCGTCACAATCTGCAATGGTACGGGCAACCTTTAAAATACGGGTATATGCTCTTGCCGTAAGCCCCAGAGAGTCAAATGCATTTTTAAGCATCTTGCTTTCATTTTCTCCGATTGCACAATATTTTTCTATAAGAGAGCCTGAAAGCTGTGAATTGGTTGTAATTGATTCGTTTTTATAACGCTCTTTCTGTATTTCACGGGCGGCGTTCACCCTCTTTTTAATATCCTGAGAGCTTTCGCCCTTCATTGCCTTAAGGTCTGAATACTTTACGGGTGCCGCTTCAAGCTGAATATCAATTCTGTCAAGCATAGGACCGCTTAGTTTACCGAGATACTTTCGTATTTCCGTTTCCGTACATCGGCAACGGTCACTGCCGTCTCCATAATAACCGCATTTGCAAGGGTTAAGTGCCACAACAAGCATTGTGTTGCAGGGATATGTATAGGATGCTGACGCACGGGTGACGGTGATTTTCTTGTCTTCAAGAGGCTGACGCATCGATTCTATTACATCTTTTCTGTATTCGGGAAATTCGTCGAGGAAAAGCACCCCGTTATGAGCAAGGGAAATCTCCCCCGGTCTTGCTTTTGCACCGCCGCCAACTATACTTACCGCACTTGCACTGTGGTGAGGGGTACGGAAAGGACGTGTGGCGATAAGCTTCGTATTGGAATCAAGCTCCCCTGCAATTGAGTATATTTTTGTAACCTCAATAGCTTCCTCCAAGGTCATATCAGGAAGAATTGTGGGAATTCTCTGGGAAAGCATTGACTTTCCGCTTCCCGGGGTCCCGATGAGCAGAAGATTATGCCCGCCACTGACACACAGTTCAATCCCGCGACGGAGAGCTATTTGTCCGCGCACATCAGAAAAATCTATATTGTATTGCGCCGATGAAGAAAATACCGATGCAACATCACACACGGTAGGCTCAATCAGTTCTTCTCCCGTGAGGTGGCAAAATACATCTGAAAGGCATTTTGCACCGTAAATTTCCACGCCCTCTGTAAGTGCGGCTTCATCAACATTATCAAGCGGCACTATAATCTTTCTGATTCCCCACTCTTTCGCAGAGGTAACAAGAGAAAGAACACCGTTCACCGGACGAAGCTCACCCGAAAGGCCAAGCTCACCTATAAACATATATGGGGAAAGGTCTGCCTTAAGCTGACCTGTTCCTGCCATAATGGAAATTGCAATGGGGAGGTCAAATTGAGTTCCCTCTTTTTTAAGGTCGGCAGGAGCAAGATTTATAACTGCACGCTTTGCAGGAAATTGAAAGCCGCTGTTTTTAAGTGCGGCACGAACTCTCTCCTTCGCCTCCCGCACGGTGGCATCGGGAAGTCCTACCACATCAAAAGCAGGAAGTCCGTTGGAAAAGTCCGCTTCTACTATTACGCTTTTACCCTCAAGACCCGAGAGTGCACCTGTGTTCACCTTAACTATCATAAAAAACATTCCTTATATAGAGATATACACAGTATATCACCACAAAAACCCAAAGTCAAATACTGCAAAAATTTTCTTGACTTAATTTTATTTAGATAGTATAATATTTAGGTATCTTGATTGAAATTAATTTCAGTCGCTTTGTTTCGGGGTGTAGCGCAGTTTGGTAGTCCTCCTTGGACATTCAGTATACTCTTGCTGAATTTTGCGTTTGCTTTTTTATCTATATAAGAAATCCGCCGATTTTTGACCTATCGTTCAAAAATCGGAGCAGTCATTGAAATGTCTTACCGTATTTGACCGACTACAGGGTATCTTTTTTATCCAATCTTAAAACTTAATACAAATTTCGGGGTGTAGCGCAGTTTGGTAGCGTGCTTCGTTCGGGACACTGCGATATTGGGTTCATTCGCAAAACGCCGAACCCCGACAAATCTTTTAACACCGCCACTTATGGCGACCAAGAAAACAAAATACATGTGGTCAAACAAGTTTTGACCACATGTTATCCCACAGACACGAAAAAATATGAAAATTTAATAACGGGGTGTAGCGCAGTTTGGTAGCGTGCTTGCTTCGGGAGCAAGAGGCCGCGGGTTCAAGTCCCGCCACTCCGACCATCAAAATCTCAGTAACAAAGCGGTTTCTGAGGTTTTTGTTTTGTTTGGAAGCTCTAAATTTTGGCCACATAAAAAAGCGGTTCAAAGGAAAAGATGACTTTTTGTCTTTTGAAATCTAATAATTTTTACATTACGCATTATGCAATTAGAAATTTGCAACTATCTTGAAAATTTACTGTAATTATTTCAAGTAGAATTGGAGGTGCAAACTTTGACATCAGATGTATTTTTTGACGGGAACTTAACTAATTACGAAAAAACAATATATAGCATGGCAATTTCTTTTAGTCACTGTCACACTTATGTAATAAATGACGATGACATTTCAGAAATTGCTGCACTTCTTTGTGTAGACTACAAACTACTTTATAAAGCAATAAATTATTGCACAAATGGAGTGATGCCCGCAGAAATAATAAAAATTGGAGAAAAATACTGCAATCAAAAACAAATAAAAAATGCTGACTTATTTAGTGCAATAGTTAGATTGTATTTTATATACAAGAACATTGACAAAATCTCAGATGATACCTCATACGATGCAATACTAAATAATTATAATATATTTCAAAGTTGCATTGGGGAATTTGACTGTATAAATGCAACAATTGCAACCTTTGAATGTATGGCACATAATTTTTTCACTTTAGAATTCAATGTGTTTAATAGTAGTGATTATCAACCCAAAAGTCAACTAAATTTGTTAATGTCTTTTCTATCGTATGACCAACAAGATGTTTTTGATAGAAGATATCTCCCCTTTTTATATCGTACTATCAGTTACGAATTCATTACAAGAGTGAACTCTTTATATTTAATTACTATTGTACAAATTATTAAACATTCTATTTTTATGGATGATAAAATCAAAGCTATTTCAAATGAAATGTATAGCTACCTTTTGGAAATTATCCAAAACGCAAGAATAATTTCTGTGCAGTCGAATATTTTGTCACCACATAATCAGATTAACCCGAAAGTTCGTGGGAAGCATGAAAATACAACTAGATTACAAATTCTATATAGCTATGAAAATTTCGACTCGTATTATCTCAGGCTTGATTTAGCACACAAGGGGGAAGGTTTTATTCATTACAACAATAAATCTCCTGGTGGCATCAAATGTTGTTTATTTACTAAAGCAGAATATCAATCTGTTATTGATAGATTCCCGTTATCAAAGAATTTTTTTATAGAATATAGTAATCGATATGCTTTAAAAGAGCTGAGTAATTTAAATTTGACCAAAGAAGAACTTGTTCTGTATGAAAAAATTCGCACAAAAAAAGAACACCTTCAGGCATTTGAAGATGTATACAACGAGAATAGTGTCATTGATTTTATAAATACAATATCATTAATGCTACCACCTTCTTGTAGAGTCCCTATCGATGTAGAAGAAAGGCATGCAACATATTGTTTTAATTATGATAAAATAATGTTTTATTCTGTCCTTTTGCAAATAGCCTTCTTTTCTCAAAATCAAGCAAAATTTGAGAAATTACTATCATTTATTGCATCTCTTGCATGTAAATATGGATTAATTACAGAAGATATGAAATCTGATTTTTCTTGCATTGAAGGAGTTTGTTTGATTATAGATGAAGCTAAAAACAGAACTATTTCTTACAACAATCAACAATAGTCTTTTCTTTGTTTACACCGTATCAAAATTTAATACGCCCAAAAGCTATGGCACGGATTTTATGTCCGTGCCGTTTTTGTTTTATTATGCCATTCTAAGCTCGGCTTTTTGGGCTGCTATTTCGGCTTTCATTTTCACTATGAGTTTTGCAAGTTCGATTTCGCATTCTTCCTCTGTCTTGGCATATATGTTTCTTGCCATTCGTTTGCCGTAGGCATCCTTTGGCGAGTATCTGCCTTCGTATAGGTGGTCGTTTATTTTGCTGATGCATCCTGTACCGGGCTTTCGCATCTTGCCCTTTTTAGGCTCGAATTTTGTCTCCTGCGGTGGTTGCTCGCTATCTGCTTGTACATTCTCGTCTGTGTCTTTTCCCATGCTGAATCGTGCGTTAATTTTGTCTGCGGCATTCTTTTTCATTTCATCTGTACTATGTAGGTATATGTCTATTGTTGTTTTGCTTGATATGTGTCCGAGTATGGTGGATAGTGTTTTGATGTCCATTCCGTTGGCTACTGCGGTTGTGGAGAATGTGTGCCGTAGGTCATGGAATCGGACCTTTTTGCATTCAGCTCGTTCTAATACCACTTGCATCTGGTGATATACCGCTGATGGATCTCTTGGCATTCCTTCGACGCTTGGCGATGGGAACATCCACTCGGAATCTACTGTCTTCTTATATTCTTTTAGTATGTCCAGTATATTTTGCGGTAGTATTATACTTCGTATGGAGTCTTTTGTTTTAGGCTCTGTTATTATCAGTTTGCCTTTTACTCGGCCGACTTGTCTTCCTATGTCCAACTGTCCTGTTTCGAAGTTCAGGTCTTTCCATTTGAGTGCCATATCTTCGCCTCGTCTCATTCCTGTTGCAAGTACCATTATGAAGATTTCGTAGTATCCGTCATATTTGGCTTGTATGAAGAATCTTTTCAGTTCTTCCTTACTTAGCACTTGCATCTCTCTTGCTTTCTTTGGTGGCAGTTTACATCCTACGGCAGGGTTTGTTTTGATTAGTCCATCATCTACCGCCCTTTGCAGTGCCGTTCTGCAGTTTGCGTGGCAGCTCCTGACTAATCTGTCGGATAGTCCTTTGCCGAGGGTGTCGGCATATCTTAGTCTGCCATTCTGCTTGAGGTCCGTGTAGAATTTTTGCAGGTCATTCTGTGTTAGTTTATTGAGGGGTATATCTCCGAGTTTTGGTATTATGTGTTTGTATATTCTTGATTCATATCCCTCTTGGGTAGTCATTTTCAGTCCCATCTTGCAGTAGTATTGATACCAGAAGTCTATCCATTCTCCGAAGGGCATACTGCTTTTGACTCGATTCCGTCTTGTGATGCCGATTTTGTCCTTGAGTTCATTAAGCTTTTGATTGCATTCGCTCTCAGTTTTGGCAAGGACATTCTTTGTTATCGGCAAGCCCTCTATATCATAGTCTACTACAATTCTACCTTCCCATCGGCCATCCTTTCGTAGTCTTATCGTACCTTCGCCGGGTTTTCTCTTTTTCTTTGCCATTTTATCATCTCCTCTCATAGTATTTCATCTAAGAAGCTCCCGACTATTTCGGATGCTCTCTTTTGCATATCGCCTGTTACATGTGTGTATGTATCTACTGTGAAGCTCGGATTTGTATGCCCGAGTATAGTTGACAGTGTTATCACATCCACTCCTGTTGCTAATGCATGTGTTGCGAAGGTGTGCCGGAGGTCGTGGAAGGATATGTTCGGCAGATTCAGTTTACTTAAGAAGCTTTTCGCTTTCCTGTATGCTGCAGGCGGTGCTATGGGCAGCTTTGGATTCAGGAGGTTCGGGAATATCCATTCTGATATCCGTTTCCTATTTCGGAGTCTGTCTGCCGTTATCTTAGGCAGAAGGATTTTTCTCTTGCTTTCGTCCGTCTTAGGTTCACCCTCATATATTTCGTCGCCTTTTAGCAGGGATATGCTTGTCTTAATTCTTATGATGCCTTCTTTTTCATCGAAGTCTCTCCACCTTAGTCCGCATATTTCACCTCGTCTTAAGCCAGTGGTTAATTCGAGGTAGAAGAAGTCGCCCCATTCACTATCTTCATCTATGGTTTGCATCAGTATGTCAAGTTCTGCATTGTTCAGTACCTGAAGGTCTTTCTTCTTTTTCTTCGGCCTTTTTGTTTTCTTGGTAGGATTCTTTGGGATAAGGTGATTGTTTACCGCTATCTCCATTGCTCTGTGTAGTGTAGCATGTATGTCTATGATGGTGTTATCTGCAAGTTCGTGTCCATACACGGGGTGCTCTTTGATTCTGCCCGTCTTCTTTAGTTTGACATACATTCTCTGCACTTCGTTTGTACTCAGGAAGGCAAGCTTCTTTTTGCCGATATGTGGTCTGATATATGTGTTGACGATTCTTCGATTCCTTTCTACTGTTTGAGGTCTAATTGTTCCGGGCAGGTATTCTGTGAGCCATTTATCTAACCATTCACTTACGGTCATATTACTGTCCTCGGTTAGTTCTACGCCACGATATTCCTCTTTTAGCTGATTGAACTTTTGCAGGAAGTCTTTTTGGTTTTTATCGGTTGCATATCTGAATATGGGATCGCCATTCTTCTTGTGTCCGACTACGATTCTGCCTTCCCAGTCACCATTAGCTTTCTGTCTTACCATACCATCTCCTGAAGGTCTTCGTTTTGCCATTTTCATCACCTCGCTTTTTCTGTAACACACACAATACTGTAAAGGTTCGAGTAAGTCAAGCGAAAAAGCGAAACAAATTTACAAAGAATTTCAAAAGACATATAACAGTAATTTTATTGACATAAACCCAATAGAAAAGAGGTTAAGCATGCATTTTATGCTTAACCTCTGGTTATATAGATTCTATTCCATTGTGCCTACTATTCTATTTATGTCACCGTCTGAGTCTACTATTATTGTTTTAGTTTTGCTCGGTGCCACATATCCAAATCCTTCAATGTAGGTTTTATTTTTTTCTTCTATAATTTCATTTCGTATTTTTGTTTCTTCATCGGTGAGATAGCAGGTGTCCTTTGCCATAATTTCGTCATTCGGATTTATGGGTTCTGCCGGATTCTTTTCCCATTTCGCATAGAGAACATCAGGTTTTGTGAATTTAAATGTTGTTACCTGATTCTGCTTTGTTTGGGGATCGGTAAACCATCCCTTGAATGTGTATCCGTATTTTGTCGGGACATAACTTTCAAGGCTGATGCTCTCACCGTACCTTTTGGTTATAGGCCTGATAAAGCTTCCACCATCAGATGCGAAGGTTAAGGTTACATTTCCTACGATTCCAAGTTCGTTGTCGAAGGTCACTCGGTACTTACTGATCCACCAAGGTTCTGCCAATGCTGTGGTTGTCATCAGCATCATTGCTACCAACGCCGTACACAACACTTTTTTCTTCATAATTTTCATCTCCTAAATTTGTATTTACCTTTCGGTAACACAAACATACCACAGAAGATGGCATAAGTCTACGAAGTTTTTTCAAGGACTTTTTCTTTGTTTAAGGCGTATCATATTTTGATATGCCGATGCATGCAAATAGCCTGTCACTAAACAAAGTGACAGGCTATTCGTTATTATTTACTTCCAACTATGATAGCTTCGTATGCATCAAAATAATCTTCTGTATTACTGCTAAGTCCGCTTGCTTTCCACGCTTGCTCAAAAGTAATATCATTTGTGTTACTCAAAATAATGTAGGTAGAATCTTTTACGGCATTATGCAATCTTCCCGTAAGTTCTAATCTGTATTTGTATATATATGGAAGTTCTTTTACTTTCCATGTTCCGTCACTCATTTCATAGTGAGTAGAGGAATAACAAAATTCTCAGTTTTTGATGTATTCAGTTATTTTATCTTCGGGAGTTGCATCGTATGTTTTTACAACATCAGGAGCTTCACCAAACGAAACATCTACTATCTCAAAATACTTATCATAATCATCATAATCAATTAAAAGTTGTATGGAATCTTTTATATAATAATTAGCTTTTCCTTCAAGTGCTTTGTCAGGAATTGATGCTTTAAGATTAACACCGATAACATATTCAATAGGATTATCGTTTAACTTTTTGATTACATTTTCATCTTTTATGGCAAGTTTTTTCTTCGTGTGCTTTTCATCGTCAAGTGTTATTTCTAACCACACACCGTCTTTTCTTGAGTTTATAAATTGTTGAGCAGAACACATTACCGAACCTGAAGAAGTAATAGTTTTCTCATCTTTATGATTTTGAAAATATATAATTCCCGACACAATAACAACGATAAGTAAAGAGATTATTAAGTATGTATATTTCTTTTTCATACACATGCCTCCTTACTTTATCTCAATATTTATTTTGTCTGCATATCCTTTGTATGTTTCGTAATCTCCAATATTTGAGCTACTAATCAGTATCTCATCAGAATCAATTTCTGCCGCTACTGTTGGTTTTGAAACTTCAATTCCATCAACAATGACCTTTATGTAATTCTCGTTGTTTGGATATTCCGATATCTTCTTTGTTGCTTCCCTAAAATCTGCCCTTGCTTTTTCTGTGATTTTCAGTTCTAATGCAACTCCTGTTACATTACCCGCAGCAGGTCCGTCTTCTGGTCGTGGCAACCAACGCACCTTACAAGACAAAATATCTTCATCGGTAATAATGTAATTGTTGTCCTTATCCATAATTTTCAGTACGCTTCTGTTATGAAAATTCACATCCTTGCTGTAATTAATCCGAACAGTTGACAATCTTGGGTTAATATCCATTTTCAGCATCTTCATAAGTGCATTGTCGGAATCGCCAAGCATTGTTTCTATAAGCTCTTTTGGAGCGTCAATATGCCATTCGTCATAATAGCTGCACACTTCATCGTTAAATTGACTTTCTTCAGGAACTATTTTAGCGATAGTTTTTTCTATTCCGGGATATGTTGCAGCTTCGCCATAAAGCTTTACCATATAATCATATATCCCGAGAGCCTCATCAAAAGCTTCGCCCTCTGTTTTGAATACATACTGAAATGCACAAAGAACATCATTATAAAATTCAACGACTACATGACCTTTTTTATAACCATTCTTTACAATATACATATTGCCTTCCTGATGCCGTGGAGCAGGATATGCTTCATCGCCTGAGTTTAACAAATAACTTTCGTCAATATCCATTTCATCAAGCACTAATTCCTTACTGAGTCCTAAATAGGAATTCATAACTGAAGGACCATATCCCATATCAAGATTTGCAGGACTGCACGGATTGTATCCTACATAATAATTCAGTGCTTCTGCAAGATACCTGAGAGGTACATAGGTTCTTTCATTTATAATCCGCGCTTCGGTATTCATATCATATTCCGTACCATTAATCGTATATTGTCTTTTTCCGATTATAAAGCTAAAACTATCTCCACCGGCACCACCGCTTATTTTACTTTCTTCTTCAGTTACAGTAGATATGAGAACCTTTTGAATATCAGGAATCCAAGTAACACTGCATCCGAGTTGCTCACAAAACTCTCTAACAGGTATTTGAGTTCTTCCGTCCACATCAATAAATGGTTTATCCATAAACATCATTTCTTTACCGTCAAGCTCAATTCTAAGCTCTCCATCAAAATCTTTAACATAAACATTTCCCAAATATTCCGGTGCGTTTGAGGCCTGTTCTATTTGATTATTTACAGTGATGAGTGCGATTTTCATATCCTCGGTGAATCTTGCTTTTATTTCAAGCATTCTTCCAAAGTAATATGAGGAAATATATATCTCATCGCCAATTTTGATTGTCATTGGAGCTGACGGAAACATCTCTGTTTTGTTTTCGTATTGACCATCTTTGGAGAATGTAGTGAAAAAATCATCACCAACGGTAAATATTGCTTTACCCATTGCACTTTCAGAGTTCTTGCAGTTTTCTCCTTCGGTTATTTCGTAGGTGTTTTCTGAGGTTTCCTTAATATCATATCCCAATAAAGTACAAAGTTCTTTAATTGGCAAATATTCTGTATCATCAATTACAATGTTATTTACATCATTATACGCTCCGTCAAGATAGACACTTCTCTTGCTTTCTGAATACACAGGTTCTTCTGCTGATGCAATCACCACCATAGAAAGAAACATTGTAACAGATAAGATAATAGCCAATAATTTTTTCATTGTGTATTTACCTCCTTGCTTTTTTCTTCTTGATTTTATATCCAACCAAGAATCCAATACCGCCTACTAATAAAACAACAATCAAAGTAGCGACTACTTTTGCTTCTGCTGGGTTATTAAACACCCAATATAACAGATTTGCAGAAGGGCTGCTCAATGGTGGTAATTTCGCCTTTGCTTCTTCAGGGAATAACGAAACCACTTTCTCATAATCTGATGCTTTTATCGTATAATCACCCGTAGGTGCACTATACATTTCAGTTCTTGAACCACTAACCATGCATTTATCCCACATATATACTGTGTAAGTTTTATCGCCTTTGTAAGCCACAATGTCAAAACTACCACTACTTGCTTGAGCAAGTACATTTTTTATGTCAGTAAGATAAATGTTATCCGCCAATTCATAGAACTTTTCCTTATCAATTTCAAAGGCATCACTTGTTCCGTTTAAGCGAATTTCAACCTTATCACATTTTGATTTTTCTACGCCCAACAGAGCAGTTAAAGAAATTTCATCACCTTCTTCAGTAAAGGTTGCGTTTATCTTGTCAATTCTTTCTTGTTCTGCTTTTTCATATTCGCCATCATTCAAATAGCTTTCAAATCGTTTCCAAATATCAAAGTCAGTATTTTTAATTTTAAGTGTAGCCGTATCATAGCTTGTAACTTCAAAAATGTTAGTTTCATTGTTTTCATCAAAATATGTAAAGAGATAAACATTTCCTGCTTTAACTTTAAAATCACCTATGGGGTTCGGTTTATTGTAATGCTGCTTTGTTCCGGTTAAAACATCACCCTTAATTTTAACACGAGGGCATACCGTAACAGTAGTATCATTATAGGCAAGCACTTCGCCGAAAAAGACTTGTGTATCATCATTGCTCAGCAAGCCTTCAGGAACATCGCCTGCAAAAACTGATATAGACATTGAAAGAATAATCACAAAAACGCCGAATAAACAGATAAACTTTTTCATTACGCCACCTCCTAATTTTCAATAACATAACTCTTTGTTGGCATTACATTTTTAAAATCAACTGCTTTTTCTAATTCTTCCCAAGTTGTTTTGGCAATTTCTTCTGTGCAAGTATCTTCCAAAAGATGTTGTCCAAATTCTTTTAGCATGTCATACAGTTCCTTTGAAAAGTTTATTTCATATACCGCATCACACCCCGAAACATAATCTAAAGTATTTATAATAGCACTAACGTTTCCGTCCTTGTAATAAGATATGTAAGGATATAATTTGTTCAAATTATAACTGTACTTGGTATTGTCTATATCTAATTTATGCAAGTCTTTTGCATCGAGAGATTCTGTCTTATTGAGTAAAGCTAGTGTTAAATTTATATAATTGTTCATAAACTCATAGTTGATTTTATGTTGTTGCTCATAAGCTTTATAGATTGAACCAATCTGCATACATATTAAAACCACAAATAGAATAATAGCAGTTGTTTTAAATATTTTCTTTTTCATTGGCAAATACCTCCGGTAATTTTCCTTATATAATATTATATCAGATAATGGTTTTGCTTTCAATCGGTATAGAAAATGAAAATAACGACTTTTCTTTTTACTACTTGAATAAATGCTTCTATAAGCAAATTGACACCCTTAACAATTAAAGGGTGCCAATTTTATATTTATCCTATTTTGTACCCTTTAGAAACAAGCTCGGTAACAGTTTTCATACCGATTTCTTTGTTTTCAAAGAATATTTGTTTTGCATTTGGTGATTCCTTAATTGTTATAACTTTTTTATCCTCGTCTATCCACACGGACCAAGCTTGTTCCATATTATATCATCATACCCCGCGAAATTATTTTGCTTCTAAAATTGTTCTAAAGGTTTCAAGATCAACACCGTTTTTACCGTCCATGATAATAAATTCTGCCGTCTTTTCGCTAAAATTAAATCCCGACATTCTCATAAGTGGTACATCAAGAGAATTCACAAGCATAGCAGCAACTGTTCCCCTCGTAACATCATCAGGACCTTCTAAATATAAACCTGTAAATAACCCAAGTCTGCTTCCGGTCATCATATATCCATGTGGGAATTCACCTTGTTGTTCTGCCTTTTCCTTATATCCTAAAAGTGTAATAAGCATTTTTGCAAATTCCTGAACAGAAACATTCTTATCAGGCTCAAAAGTTGTTTCTGAAGTTCCTTCTACCAATGCATTTACGTGTGCAAATGTAATTTCTTTTACTGCCCAATGATTTTCAATGTCATTGAAAGTAGGTCTGTATAGATAATCATTCAATATATCATTATAATTCGCATTCATTCTTGTGATTAAAGCGGCTGCTTCTGCTCTTGTGATAACATCATCTAATCTTAAATTACCATCAGGATCGCCTTTAAGAATACCAAGTGACACCAACTCAGATGCCTCTGTTTCAAATGTAACAGGTGTACCGCCAATAATGTTGTCGCTCGCTACAGCCTTTTCTGTTGCAAATACGCTTATGCCCGAAAGCATCATAATCCCTACTAATATTAATGATAATAATTTTTTCATCAATCTCATCCTTTCACTTATTTTGTTGCTAAATATTTGCTTTTTATTGTTTCTTCCGATATTTGATATTCCATCGTTTTTCCAAATGAAGTTTGCTGCATAAGAGGTACATCTATTGCTTTTATAAGGATTTTTGCAATCTCATTCTTGTTTATCACAAAATCTTCTGCATCGGGATAGAGGATGATTCCTATTTCATTTCCAACTTTTAAGTATCCGTGCGGATAACCACCTCTCTGCATTGCAAGTGGTTCGTAACCAAGCATAGTTACTAGTGTCTTCACGACTTCATAATATGTGATGTCTACATCAGGATTAAAAATATCATTTCCATATCCACACATGATTTTCATACTTTGAACCACACCAATTTGATTTATGTATGGGTTATTATCGGGAACGTCAGTAAAAGTATTTGGCATCGTAACATTTGTCATTTTCAGAGTCTGTGTAACGATTTTTGCCATTTCTGATCTTGTAATGTTTTGATAAGGTCCAGAGCCAACATCACTCATTATACCTATCTCATACAACTGAGTTAATTCTGATTTACGTGTAATCATTCCTTCATCTGTTGACATATTTTCAGCAAGCGCACAAACGCTTAAAAGCATCATAATTCCTACTAATACTATTGATATCAATCTCTTCATAACATTCATCCTTTCATATTTTCTTTATTATTTGTCTCCATTCTTCTTTTTTCTTATCATAAGAATAATTAGTGTTATGAGCACCGCAAAGATAATTCCATAAGCGATTATAAGGATTCCGTCCGGTTCACCTAAAAAAGCAAATATTTTATCATTCTGTGCTTCAGGAAGATATGAGTTTTTCATGATTTTTCATAACCTCCTAATTTGTACTAAAATCAACTAACATTGTTCCCTTGTATCTTAGAGTCCCTTTTTGATTTATTGTATATCCGTTGTAGGAATACTCTGACACATAAAAGTTCAGTTTTTTATCTCCGGCAAGGAATGTTACAACATAAGAATCTTCGTCACAAAAGTTTTCAGCTTTTCTTGCAAGTCTGCTTTGATAATACTGTTTGTTTATTACTTTTGCTTCGACTTCTTTTTCGTTGCCGTATTTGTTCAAAATGATGCGTAAGAGAATTCCAACCGTAATTACAATTCCTATAAAGAGGAATATAGTATTGATATAATCGCCTATACTCATAACATCACTCCGTTCTTTTTTCTTTGCTAAAGTATATCATATAATGATATAAATTTTATTTTTATTGCATAAAATGCACCTTTCTCTGTAAAATTGGTAAAAAAATAAATGCCGGACCCGAAGTTCGGCACTTATCTCATTAAGAATTAAATATTATAAAAGATAATACAAATTCATTATCTGCTTGGTCTATTTTAAGCACATGATTATATTTTGAGAGTGCTTGTTTGATGTTTTCAAGACCAAAACCGTGATTTTCTTTATCTGTTTTTGTTGTTTTCATAGAAAGTTTTTTGCCTTTGCTTATGGAGTTAGAAATTTTGCAAAGGATAGCATCTTCTTCAAAGATAACAGATAGCTTTATATGCTTTTGTTCAGATTTGATTTTTTCACAAGCTTCAATGGCATTATCAAGACTATTACCAAAAATAATACATATATCTGTAGCATCAATAGACATTTTTTCAGGAATCTGAACCGTCGATTCAAATTTAATATTCTTTTCTTCTGCCAGTGCTTTTTTTGTGCTTATAATAGCATCCAATGCAACATTTCCGGTATCAATAGTTTCGCCGGATATAAGTTTTTCACTCATTTCATCTATGTATTGAATACCGCCTTCATAGTCATTTCTTTGAAAGTAACCTCTTAAAGCAACCCAATGATTCTTTATATCGTGACGAAAACCTTTTATCTGATTTTGCATGACAAGAATATCGTCAAGATGTTTTGTCTGAGATTTTATCTGCTCTTTATATAATTGCTCTCGATTCTCATATTCAGATTGCTTCGAAATATGTTCATATAAATACATAGAAGCAAATGCACTTGCAATAAGTCCAATACAAGTAAATAAAGCTACATTAAATAATAATGGCTCATTTATATTATACATAAGTCTAAAAAGAACAAAAGCTGTTGTTATAGCAGGGGTAAAAACTACAACCAAAAGAATCCAATATGATGTTTGGACAAATAGTTTTTGATTTTTATATCTTAATCTTACAAAGTAGGTTATAAGCAAAAATATAAATTTTGAAGATAGTGCACCTGCAATCCAAAGAAGCTTATTATCTATTAATTCAGATGTAGGAACGCCAAAAACAAGACCTAAAACATATAAAACAAACAATTCGCAACATCCGTTTAAAGTTATACCTATTATCGGAATTAGTATCTTATTCTTTATGCTTCCTTTAAATAGCAGAGAAAAGAGAAATGCAACGAAATACATAATCAATGTATTTTGTAAAGTTCCAAAGTATAAATAAAAGCTTATATCAATAGTAACAGCAAGTACCAAATATCCAACAAAATATAGATATTTGGGCAGATCATCTTTTTTTTGCATAAATGTATCCAATATCATATAAAAACAAGCTGATTCTATAAACCCTGTTAATAATTCAACTATCGTAAGCGTCATATCCTATACTTCCTCTCTTTGAAATTAATAAAAGCAGTAGCAACTTGCTTTTTGAATGTTCTGCTGATTGGGATAACCTTATCAGCATCATACAGAACGAGTTCTGTTTCTTTAATTTCACGGATATGATTGAGATTGATAACAAAAGATTTATGTACTTGAATAAACATAGTCTTGTCTATGCTATCATAAAGCTCTGCCATTGTTTTACAGATTTTATGTACTTTATCTTTTGTGTGAATGTGAATATAGTGCGCCTGACATTCAAAGTAAAGTATATCTTCACAAAAGAGTCTGATTTTGTTTCTGTTTTCTGTAAATACAAAAGTAGTACGTTCTTCCGAAAGTTTCTTTACTATATCGGCAAACACTTTATCAAATTCATCGTTAGAAACGGGTTTTATTAAAAATCTAAACGGCGAACACTCGAAGCAAGCCTGCATATACTTTGTATGGCTTGTTACGAACACAATTATGACATGCTTATCAATTTTTCTGATAATATTAGCGGTTTCAATACCATTTAAGATATTCATTTCCATATCAAGAAAAATTACATCATAATTGCCTTCGCCCATATTATACATCTTCACTAATTCTTCGCCGCTATAAAAGGCATCACAACTGACTTCGGGTTCGTTTTTATCTAAAATATATTTCTCAAGAATATTTATGTATTCTTGGTTATCATCACATATTGCAATGTTCAACTCCAATCATCCTCCTTTAGTTCTCACAAAAAACTTTAAAGTTTAATATATCATATAATAATGTATTCTTTGTGTTTTTTGCATAAAACGACACTTAATTCGCAAAACTTGCATTTAATTATAACACAAACCGTGATACTTAACAAGTTTGCCCTGGCTATAACTATTTGTCTGACCGTCAAGCCAAGCACCGCGGATATATTTTTCGGAGACTGTTGGTATTATGCTATATAATTTCCCATTTCCCTAACCTCATATTCTCTGTGCTTAAGGGCTGTACAAAGTTTTGATAACTATAATTCTAAATGATATATTTTCAAAATAGGTTTTTCACTATATTTACTTTATCACAAATCTTACTTATTTTCCTTAGCTTTAACTCTCGTAAAAACTCGAATCTTCAAAAACATCTTTACTTACAATATATTCACACAACATATCACGACCGTCACAATCAATAATCTCACATTCTTTATTGAGAACTAGCCCGCACTTTTCGCACAACATGTCTAGAAACTTAACAACACCTTCATAGCATTTTTCCATATATGTTTTTGTAAACATAGTTGCCAGCGATTCTTTAGTTGTCCCCATCGGTATTTTTGCATCGCTTGTTATATAATGACCTTCGGCAATCTCATTGTTTTTAAAGTGAGTTATATCATTTCTTAACTTTATTATAGATTTTGTAAGTGAATAATAATTATCTCTCTTGATTTCAGAAAAATCCACATGAAACATTGTGCAAATAAGTTGAAGTTTTACATTATGTGAGGTTTTTAGTATATCTAACTCCGTACACCCGAGTCTTCTAGTAATAATGGTATTAAGAGCAGTTTCGTATAAATTAACAATAAATGTTGCTGCGATAGAACCATGATAAAGATTTTTTAGAAAATCTTCTTCGTTTATTTCATCGCAAGAACCATCATCATAACGTAAAACATTATCATCATTCATATATGAAATTGCATCTTCAACAATTTTTGTTGATAACTTTTCAAAATTCAAAAATATACCAAAAGCCATAATTAGCACCCCTCTTTTATCATAAATCGAACTACAGCGGATATGGAGAAAAATCACATTGTTTTTCAACCTTATGTAATATTATACCATTGTCACAAGAAAACAACAAGGGTAAGGAGTTTATATTCCCTACCCTCAAAATTAACTTTTATCATTCCACTTTTTCAGAGATAATTACTCTGCGCATATTCTCATCCCACACAACGTTCATATCAAGTGCATCTGCAACAAATCTTACAGGGACAAGTGTACGGTTGTTGATAATAACACCAGGAGAATCAAGACTGACAGGAGCATTGTTAACCAAAGCTATATTATCTCCGATACCAAGTTTAATCACTGCTTCATCCTTAACTGCCGTCACGGAACTTGTATCTGAATCCCAGGAAATTTCACAGCCAAGTGTTTCAAATATTTTTCTCATCGGAACCAGAACTCTGCTGTTGATTATGACGGGAGTTGTATCAAAATACAAATCAAGTCCGTTTACATAAACGGTAATCGGTCTTTCAGCGGACGACTTTTTTTCAGAAGCATCATCTGGGAGTGTTAAAATTCCTGACTTTGTAATGCCTGTATTGTTATCAAGAATTGAAAAGCTGTACTTATTCTTTTCTATATAACCTAAACTGAAAAACTCAAAAGGCGTTATTTCAACACCGTATTTGTTAATCAGCCCTACGCCCGAGTCTTTCTTCGAAGCTTCCGCAACACCATTCTTAAAGGGCTGAATATCCGAATAGATAAACTCTGTAATTCTGTTTCCGTTGTTATCCAGTACTGCTTTATCTGTTGCCGGAGGAATCCGCCCTGTGTAGCCGCTAATTATATTTATCCCGATAAGAACTTCGCCATTGACCATTACATTATAATCTTTCCGAGGAATTTTTATTTGTCCGTTTTTATCTATATGATACCATTTTTCTGCTTCCGGTTCCTCACAAACCTTTGCAAGACCGTTTTGAAATTCCCATGCATGACTATATTTGAAAGGTATAACAAGCTCCCATTCCTTGTTTATATATCCGTATTTTCCTTCTTCTTCGGAATACACCAATGCAAGATTGTCGCTGAATTTATAAGGGAAGCTTCCTGCAAAGTAATAAGAATTACTTTCATCATTCAGATTTATATACCTCCAACCCTTATCAAAGACAGCAACAATGTCGTCATCACAAATTTCCAAATCATCATAAACACATGGGAGAATTTCCTCATGCTCGTCACCTATAACACCGTACTTTCCGTCTTTCTTTACCTTTGTGATTTTATACGGCCGACCAGTATGGTATTCATCATAAGTTTTCACATTTAAAGGATTTCCTTTTTTATGAAAGCATTGACGCACACCACCTTTTATGGTATGTATAACTCCGCACATTTCGTGGATATAATCATATTCGCACGGTAAAAGCTCTTTCCCGTTTTCATCTATCATACCATATTTTTCACTTGAAACAACAATTGAATATCCGTCGGTTATCGGAGAAACAATATCGTATTTACTTACATCGAAAAGTGCATTTCCTGAAGCATCAATTATTATTTTTGAACCGCCTGAGCTTACAAAATATTTTCCCTCCGAGAAAACATACGCTTCATCATAGATAAACGGAGCTATTGTATTTCCTGAAGTATCTATAAGACCTTGTCTCATAAGAAGGTTTTTATCCGTTACAGTAAGACGCGCGACCCCGTTTTCCCATGAATAATCAATACACGTGCTTCTGTAGTCTGTTTCAGGCTCAATCCACTTTAACGAAATCCCGTAGTCTTTTTCTAAAGATTCTGCAGATACTTCTGCTAAAACGGGAAAAGCAAACAGAATCTGAAACAGCAAAACTGCCAATATGCTTCCTGTTATAAAGCCTTTTTTCATACACGGTAGTCCCCTTTATCCAAAGTTATTTCTTCAAATCTACTTCCACAAGCATTTTATCATCCGAGGGAGTGTACAACAGCTTATTTTCGTGAATAAAAATGTTATAGTCGTAAATGGAGTCGCTTGAACGAAAAATATTTGTCGGACTAGAGAATACACAGGTGCGTATATCCTTGTCACCGTCCGTGTCCCCGTAGGAGCTTGTTACAAGCATTCCACCTTCAACATATGATTCTGTGGGAAGAGTTGTTTCAAAAAGGTGTGCTCCTGCACCGCTTCCGATGCCATAATTAAGATACATTTCAACAATGGATTTTTCATCGCTTTTTGTATGAAGATAGAGGGTATCACCTCTGAGAACACCGTTGTAAAGAGGGAGTGAACTTTCATTAATCACAATTGTTTTTCCGCTTGCGCTGCTGTAACGGTACATCTTGCCGTCCTGTGAATATACAATCATTTCGCTGTTTGATTTTGTGTCGTTGTCCCAGCCTGTGAAAGCAAGGAAACTTAATACATTTTCAATCATCGGAGTAAGTGTTTCTGTGTCAAGATTGTAGCGATAAAGAGAACTGTTATTTTCGTCATTTGTATTATATCCCGTAAGATAAATGTTGTTTCCGATTATCTGAATATCATTATACTCGTGACCTTCGCTGCCATGCCAGCTGTCGTAAGAAGGATGCTTTTTTTCTGCAAAAACCGTGTTTTCTGCAAGGATTTCGGTATATTCTTCGCTTCCGTCCTTATAATAAATAACTCTTGAAGCACCGGGACCGCCGCCACGGAAAACCCTTACCGAGTATCCTTCAAGGTCATAAACCTTTTCGTTGCCTCCGATAAAGCTATGGAAATAATCACCTTCAATAGAATCTTCGATAGTGCCGTCGGGATTTATTTTATAGCGGTAATCTCTGCCCATTGAAGCACCTGTGCGGAAGGAGAAGTACATTCCGCTATCCTGAAGTGAAAAGTTAATAAGATTGTTTCCGAAATCAGCATAACCGTTGGGTACGGTAGTATGAATAAGCTCATTTGCGGTAGGATTGTCAACGGGTGTACGATAAATTTTTCTGTCGTTTCCCGTGTAGTAATAATATGTTCCGTCCGTTGCGGCGTTAGGCATAATCTGAGTTCTTAAATCGGGAAGGCCAAGTGTTTTACAGATATAATTATCCGCAGTTATCACAAGTCCGTTTTTGTCATCATAACTGTATTTCCACTCGAATTCATCAACTGCAAAACGCCATGTGAGAGGGAAGTAAGTAACATCACGGAAAAGTATCAGGGGATATTTCTCATTTGTGTTGTCAATTTCTTTTCCGTTTACAATAATATTGAAATTACAAATAGTAATTTCGTTTGACTTACCGTTTTTCCATTCCCATTTATAGTTGCGGTATGCACCCGAAATATTTTCCTTTGTTATTTCAAGGGTGTTTGTATCGCTACTCCACTTTGTAGCAACACCGAGGAAACGGCAATCGTAATATGTCATGGGGAAGTACACAATATCCTTGTACTGAAGCAGGGGATACTGTCTGTATGAATTATCCACGCTTTGTCCGGAAAGTGTAACGGAGCAGGCAGGGATA
Organism: Clostridia bacterium; assembly: GCA_045661145.1. Lineage (GTDB taxonomy): Bacteria > Bacillota > Clostridia > UMGS1883 > UMGS1883 > UMGS1883. The sequence goes on from JAZRFC010000075.1 coordinate 76,935, forward strand.
TTTGCAACCTCTTTTGCACAAACATTTGATGCAAAACAAAGGATGATTAGTGTGAATAAAATTGCAACTTTTTTCATGTTCAATCCTCCTGTTCTTCAAACTTGACCTCTACCACACGACCGAGGTCTTCGGGGATGTAGAGAAGCTTGTCGCTTTCAAGAAAGTAGTTTGGGTTAATAATGTCGCTTGATTTGAACGGCTCGGGAGTTCCGCGGAAAATGCAGGTATGAATATCTTCCCCTGGCATTTCGCCATAGGAACGGGTAATAAGCTTACCATCTCTTATATCTGTATCTGCACCGAGAAAGGTATCAAGGAGGGTGCGCCCGTCGTATTTGCATATTGCATATCTATCGTATTCTTTTACAATTGTATGGATTCTGTCATAGTCCTGAGTGCAAAGATATATTTTCTCCCCGATGGATATTCCTGTGTTAATGGGAAGACTGTTTTCATCAACGACTACATTTTCCTTGCTTTCAACAGAATAACGATATAATTTTCCATCACGGTAATAAAGTACTATATCAGAATCTTTTTTGGAAGCATTATCCCAACCACGGAAAACAAAGAAAGAAGAAATATTATTAAGCACAGGTGAAACAGTTCCTGTTTGTGTGTCGACACAGTATAGATTACTTGGACTGTCATCTGATACATCCTGTATCTTCTCTTCAGTATCGTCAATCTGAGGATATCCTGTTAAATAAATATTTTCGTCTGTTACCTGAGGAACACTGTAGTAAGTCCAACGTTCCTGATTTTTATAACGCTGTTCACCGAAACGTATGTTTTCAAGAACAATCTGTTTGTCAATGCCGTCTTTTGTGTAATATACAATGGTGCTTCCGGGGTGTCCGCTATTATATCCCGATACGGAAAAACCGTCAAAATTCAGAGTGTAATGATTATATCCAGAGTATTTGTTTTGTGACCTTTCGATTTTTTCGAATGTTCCGTCAGAATTGATTTTATAATTATAGTCAATTCCCGTTGATGCTCCGCCTATATGATAAGAAACATATACCTGACCGTTGTCATAAGAAAAATATGCCATTGTTTGGTCAGAAATGTAGTTGTCGGGAATGGTGTGAATGCATTCATACTGAGATAAGTTGTGTGCGGGAGCGCGATAAATTTTGTTGTCTGTACACTCGTAATAGTAGTATTTTTTGTCGGCAGCGGCTGAAACAATCTTGTGATGATCGGGGACGAAAACAGGGAGTGTTCGGCAAATGTAGTTATCTGCGCTTATCTTAAGTCCGCTTTCCTCAGTATAGCTGTATTCCCAGCCGAATTCATCAACTGCAAAACGCCATGTGAGAGGGAAGTAAGTAACATTGCGGAAAAGTATAAGTGGATATTCCTCATTTTTATTGTCAATTTCTTTTCCGTTTACAATAATATTGAAATTACAAATAGTAATTTCATTTGACTTTCCGTTTTTCCATTCCCAGTTGTAGTTACGGTATGCACCCGAAATATTTTCCTTTGTAATTTCAAGGTTGTTTGTATCTCCGTTCCACTTTGTAGAAACACCGAGGAAACGACAATCGTAGTATGTCATGGGAAAATACACTATATCCCTAAATTGCAGAAGTGGATACTGACGATTAATACTGTCAACCTCTTGACCATTGAATGTAACTTTACACTTAGGAATGTACGCGTATTCTTCTACCTCTCCTATGGATTCATCACTGAATCCATAGGGATTCTGTGCCAACACACACAAGGGAATCAGTATTATAATTATAATTAAAGAAATGACTTTCACAAGGTTCTTTTTCATATATACCACACCTTTACACGTCAAATATTATAAACGACAATACAAATTCGTTTTCTTTCTGTTCTATGTTCAACACATGCTTGTACTTTGAAAGCGCTGCCTTGATATTTTCGATCCCATACCCATGGTTTTTTCTGTCCTGTTTCGTTGTTTTGAGACTCATAGATTTATTTTCCGCACAAGAATTTGATATTTTACATATAACACAATCTTCATCATATATAATCTGGATACATATATATTTTTTGTCTTTCAGTTTTTCACACGCCTCAATAGCATTATCCAGCGCATTTCCGAAAATAACACATACATCTATAGGTTCAATTCCAAGATTCTCATAAATTTGAATATTGGTTTTAAATTCTATTTTCTTACTTTCCGCAATTAACAGTTTTGAGTTAATTATTGCATCTAATGCAATATTTCCCGTCGAAACACTTCTTTGCGTTTTGGAAATAGCTTCATCCATAGATGCTATGTATGCCTGACCCCCTTTGCTGTCGTCACGTCTGAAATATTCTTCTATTGCTGCCATATGATTTTTTATATCATGCCTGAATTTTCGCAGTTCTCCTTGCATGAAAAGGATCTCATCCAAGTGCTTTGCCTGTGATTTAATCTGCTGTTCGACCACTTGTTGTCTTCCAGTAATTTCTGCCTGCTTTGCCATATTTTCATACAAATAAATCACGAAGAAATTACTGAGCATCAATCCCACAGAGCATATAACAGTCAGTATACTCAATTCCTGTTTTGGATTATGGTATGAGAGATTAAAAAACAAAAACTCTGCTACTGTGGTACTCGCAAACACCACAAAAAACAAAATCCAGTATGAAGCAGTTTTCTTAGATTTGTTTTTACCGCCATAACAAACAATCTTGAATACGGCAAATCCAAATATTTTGGAAATCACCGTTCCCAGATATCTGAGTATATCTGACTCCATTAATTGCTCAGTTGTTATTCCAAAAATTGCAGAAAGTCCGAACATGGTAATTATTTCTGTAATAACGCTTAATAAAATTCCCAATGCTGCAATAACCGGACGAAGCAAAAACGGGCATCTGTAAAAAAGCGAAGAAGTTATGATTACTGAAAAAATAACCACAGCGTTCCATATACCGAAATTGAAAAACATATTACCTATAAAAATACACACCGCCATTATACAAATAACAAACGGACGAATCACACTATTTAGTACTTCTTTTTTTTCAAAATATGTATCCATCAGCATAAGGTATAAATACGCCTCAACAAAACAAGTCATAAGTGTCATCAAAATATTCATATTAGCATATATTTCCTTTCCTTGTAGTTGATGAACTTCTCCCCGAATTCTTTTTTGTATTTTCTGCCCAACGGAATTTTTGCATTACTTTCATAAAGAGATATTTCATTATCTTTAATTTCTTTAACATATGCCATATTAACCGCATAAGAATTATGCACACGGCAAATTTTTTCTTCACTTACCACACGGCAAAGTTCACTTAGAGACTTATGTATACGATAAATTCGTTCTTTTGTATAAATAAAAAGTTGATGTGACTGACTTTCAAGGAAAATAATATCTTCACAGTAAAGTCTGACTTTCTCGCGGTTTTCCAAAAAAATCAATGTACTTCTTTCCTCGGAAAGCTTTTCTTCTATATCCCTCAAGGTCTTTTTAAAATCTTCAAATGACATGGGTTTTATTAAAAAGCGAAATGGGGTACATTCAAAACATTCACGCATATACTGCGTATGCTGTGTCACAAACACAATTATTACATGCTTGTCCATTTTGCGTATCAGGTTTCCTGTATTGATTCCACTGATCCCAGACATTTCCATGTCAAGAAAGATTGCATCATAATTTTGTTTTCGACAGTCGTATGCTTTCAGAATTTCTTCGCCACTGTGAAAAACATCGTAATACGGAGCATTTCTCTCCATTGAGTCAAGGTATTTTTCAACAGTATTTATATATTCAAAACTGTCATCACATATCGCAATATGCATTTTGTCTCTCCCTCAAATGAATTTATTAAATTATAACAGAAATTGCAATGTTTTCTCATATAATTACGCAGACAACACTTTTAGATTCCTAAATTACACAACATTTATATATACTTTCCGCAAATGTGAGCCATAACTAATGCAATCAAAACAGTTCTTATGAATTTTAATTTATTTTAAAGTTAAAAGGGAAAATTAATTCAATTACGGTTTCAACTTAACTTCGCAAAATTCTCCTGTTTCTATATTTCTATAAATCAGTGTATCTCCAAAAATTGTGATTGCAGTCGCATCATCCGCACTTACAAATGGAGATCTCACATGGTTGTTAAACCCCTCGTTAGACGCATCAAATACAACAAGTCTTGCACTTGGGTTTTCCGATTTATCCCTTGCTACTAAGTAGCCATTCTGATAGCTGAAGCTTGTATTCGTTGAAAAAGTCATTATTCTTTCTCTACCCTGGTACGGAGGTGGTACAGAACCGTTAGGATCCCCGTACACATCTACATGCGAGCCGTTATCGTCTTTTGTAATAACATACATTCCCCAAAACGGACTTTTTTCAACGTAAGCTTCGTCTTCCTGTATAATTTGTATCATATCCAGAAATGTTCCCGAATTTTCTCTCACTTCAAAATACTGTCCCGAATCAACATGATATTGGTCAAGACATCCATCACAAGTGTAAATAACCACTTGACCTCTTGTTTCGCTATCGTATGCCTTAAAATTATCAACATTGTCTTCTATTTCCAAAATCTTTCCGCTTTTAACATTTATGGAATACAAAATTTTTACTTCTTCCTCACCCTTATATCCGATTACATAAATATTATCTCCTACAATCTGAGGAGGGATAACATCAAGCGACGAATGTCGTCCAGGTGTTCCAAAAGAGATTTCGGGGATTTTAACCTCGGTTCGGTTTTCCCCAACATAGTAGCAAAAGCTCCAATCGCCGGTAAAGAAAGACAATTCAGCCGTAACACCATCGCCGTAGGCACAATAGTAACTTGCTGGACCGCTTGCCTTTTCAGCCTCTGTAAGTGTTTTATCCTTATTGATATAATATTTATGGTCTGATCCCATCGTAGCACCGCCGCTGCGGTAGGATAAATAAACCTTTCCGTCTGCATAGCTGAGTCCTGCAGGAATTCCGCTTTCAATGTGGTGAATAACCTCCTGCTTGCCGAGATCATTAACAGGTGTTCTGTATATGTTTCCGTTGGCTGAATTATGATGGTAATAATACTCTCCGTCACAGGTAAATCCGGCATACGCACCGACCATTTCAAGAGCAGATAAGTCCAGCATCTTAACTCTGTGATTAGATGAATTTATTACAAGCCCGTTTTTGTTGTCAAAAAAGTATTCCCATCCAAATTCATCGACCGCAAACCGCCAAGTAAGAGGAAAATATGTCACATCACGGAAAGTCAGGAGTGGATAAGGTTCTGTTTTATTATCAATCGTTTTTCCATTTACAATAATATTAAAATTGCAAATACTAACATCATTTTCCGTTTGGTTCTTACTCTCGCTTTTATAGGCAGTAAGAACAGAATTTATATTCTTCTTTGATATAGTAAGAGTATTTGTTACTCCATCCCATGCAGTTACAATACCGAGATGACGGCTATCAAAATAGGTCATAGGGAAATATGTAATATCCTTGTATACGAGCAGTGGGTACTGTCTGAATTCATTTTCAACTTTGTTTCCATTGAAATAAACATCAAATTCAGGCAAAACTGCAATTTCTTTTGCTGACACAGACATCGCAGGTATTACCATTACGATAATCATCAAAACAATAAACATCTTTTTCATAATATACCACCTTTAGTTCACTTAAAAATTCTTGAATTTTAGTATATCATATAATAATGTATTCTCTGTGTTTTTTCATAAAAAGACACTTTATTTGTAAAACTCGTAATTAATTATATCACTATTCTTTAAATTTAACAATCTATATTAATATACATTATATGGATGCAAAGAAAATATATTTATTTCTTTTTCTTCTTATGCTTTGCCCATATTTTTTCACCTCCTGCGAGACAAAGCATACCACATAAGAGAGAGGAAGTCCACGAAGTTTTTTTACAATCTTCCATGTCTTTTCTTAACATTTTCGATTGCCATCTCTTCAATGTCTTCCATGTAGTACTGAGTATAGGCACCACTCATGATCATCGTTTGCTTTTCAATGCTGACAGCAAATTTGAAAAGCATATCGGCGACTCTGTCTGTGTGACCGGCGATTGTACAATCTACTGCCTGAACCAACAGTTTATTCATGTATGTACCTATGCTATCATACTGAAGTTTTGAGAGATATTCTTCGATAGCTTCACCGCAAAATGCACTCTCACTTTTGTAGCCAAGGTCCTCAACATAATTTTTAATTTGTCTTTGAACCTCGATAGGAACATTGAAAGTCATCTTAACTTTTTTGTTCTTCTTCATTGTATTTTCACCTCCTTTTTACATTCCGTGATGGATACCCATCGCAGTATCTTTTCTGTATTCTTTTGTTCTTTCTTTTGAATCCACAATTGATTTTGTGAATCCTTCCTGGATGTCATGGTCAATGGACTGCTCAAACATTTTACAGAGATTGAATACAATGTCAGCATAGACTGGTGTAGCTCTGACTGTATTTGTATATAAATTGTTCCGCTTATTATCGTAGAGAGTCGCTTTTAAAACAGCATTTGCTAAGCGTTTTTGGAGATTAAGATTGTTCTCCAGACTATCGAAACATTCTTCAGGATCCTTGCGATAATATTTCAAGAGAGCCAACTGAACCTGACACCATTGTTGATACAATTCTTGCAGGTTTAGATCCTTGCTTACGACTTTTACAACCGCATCGACTTTGTCTTTTTGCTCACGAGAAAGGAACTGATAATTTTTCTTGCCGGTGTATCCTGCAAGAGACAATTTCAATTCATAAAACGCACCGACAAACTCATCGGGAGCTTGACCAACATCAGCACTAAACTCACTGACTTTTTCTTTCACGGACTCAACAATTTTATCTCGAAGAGATTGTCTCGCATCATAGAGCTGCTGCATCTCATCTTTGAATATAGTTTTGGTCAGCGACTCCTTGTAGCGTTCATAGTCTCTCGGGCAAATAAATTCGCCGCCGGGTTCCTTATTATACACAAGAAAATGAACATGATAGTGGCCTTGCTCTTTATGAAAGGCAGCGTACCATTTCATATTTTCAGCAGGAATTCTGTGGTAGGATGCTATATCAAACTGCTTCGACCTGAGAAGATTTCTCCACGCATCAGGCGTATCATATCCAAGTCTTTCTGCATCAGTTTGCCTGAGAGATATGATTTCTTCCCAGACAATTCCTTTGTGATGATATATTTCCTGCGATGCCTTATGGAGATTTACATAGTCCTCTTGACCAAACAAACCATGTTCGCCCATCTTTACAACCCCAGATCTCTCGGCAGCATATTGAGTGAACACATCCGACCTGTACCTTGTATTAATTGTTTTATCAACTCTGTCTCTCTTTGAAATATATTCTGTGAATCCGCCGCCGACAGGTTTACCTGTCTTGCAGTATCGTGTTGATATAAAAACTTTACTCATAATTTTTCCTCCAATCTCAAAAATTCTTGTAATTTTGAAGACACCTGTTTTAACACCTGTTGAAACGCCCACACGGTGCGGGTCGACGGGAATACCGCACACCCAAACCGCACCTGTAGATGCATTTTTCAAACTCTCCGCCGGGCTTTGCACGGCGATGTAAGCCTGCTTGGGGCGGATAACGCACCAAGCTTTATCCTGCTTCCTTCAAAAACACCACGCCTCGCCGTTTCGGGGCGCCCCATCAGGTGATTTCTCGTACTTCCGTTTGTTCTTTTAAATCGATTTTAAGGGTTTAACATAGGGCTTATCTCTTCGGTTCGAGAGGTTAACTTTTCAGGGTGGTGTAACTACCTTACCCCAAATAGTTATATGCTGAAACCCCGCCTTAAGCCCTTGGTCATATGCATAGAATCGAATTTTAGGTCTCAAACCTATTTGTGACACGATGATTTTCGAGGTTAACTTTCTCGGGCAGGGTAAATACCTTACCCAAGAATTTTCTTCTCTTAATTCTCTGTCACAGTCGTTCTCATTTATCTAGAATCAATTCAAGGTGTAACACTCCCTGTGGAGTTGGCGTAATCGAGATTTAAACTTTCAGGGAGTGAAACTACCTTACCGCAAAATTTTCGTTTTCAAACTTGCTGTGGTGTTGGCATTGAAACGGGTAAATAATTTATGCGGTTGCTCTAGGGTACTTTCTGTTATAATCATCAAGCATCTTCTGAGCTTTTGCCCGAGCTACAACCTCGTTAACATTTTTCATCTGCTCATGATGATAATGTTCAATCGCATCTTGTATGGGACGGATTGTATATTTCAGGTTGCCGTTTCTTTTCTTACCATCTTTCAGAATAACTTCTGTAGGCTCGGTATAGATTAGACACTTATCTTCAAGCTCTTGAACATATTTAGCAACTGTACCTTTGCTTTTAATGTCAAGAGCCTTGCCGATAGTTTTGTAGCTCGGATAGCACTGAAAAGTTTTTCTGTCTTCTATGTACATAAGATAACAATAGATTGCAAGCGCCGTTGCACTCAATCCTAACTGCATAACATAATTGGATAGAATAAACTGATTACTCAGCTTATGTTGTTTATTTAAAAAGTTGTAGTTCATGCCACGCCTCCTTTCGAAGTATGATTTGAAACATCCATATCATACTCTGCAAGTAGTTCCATCAATCCATCCTCATTGATTACACAAACAATGATTAAGTACATTAATATCTTGGTACCGAATTCTCGATTTAACTTCACAAAGATTTCAATTGCACTGTCCAAATGTTCAGGCAACATTCTTTCTGAAAGTACGTATCTTATTTCGGGGTTAGTGTAAGTTTTATCTCCGACTTTGAAATGTTCCACATTCCACAACTGGAATATTGCATATCTGGAAAAAACTTTCATTCTGTAACTTGGAAACATATTGTTTCTTTCAGGATGATAGAAAGTTCTCTTTAAATAGTATCTGAATATATTTGTAGTCATAATTCTATTTCACCTCTTAAATTTTATTTGTTTTGGTTTCAACCCACTGTTTGAAAATCTCTTTAGGAACTATCAATCTGTTCCCAACTTTAAGTGAAGGAAAATCTTTTTCATGTATTAATTCATATGCACTAGAAATTGATATTCCTAACACTTTTGCTACTGTATCTGCATTTAGAAACAGTGGCAGTTCATCGTAAGTTTTATAGAATGATTCTTTCAAATTATCACTTCCTTCCGTATAAAATATTTTATTTGCGATCGCCGAATACAAATTTAATTTGCAAATAACAGATGTTGAAGAAATCTGTTGTTTGTGATACAATTATATAAAATCTGATTTTAACATTACATAGATAATTGCAAAAAATTTATTTTGATAAAATGTATTATTTGCATAGGAGGTAGTTTATGTTTCATCAAAAACATTTCCCTTACATGAGAGCGTATGAAGACTATGACGGATCGTTGTTTTATACCATCTATTACGAAAACGGAAAAATGACGACCATTCAAGAATTGACACCATGTACCGAGGTAATAAATTTTTGCGAGTTAGATATGTCAGACTATAAGAGAATGTTCAATGAATTTACTCAAACCGCATATTCTGAAGAAAAATTCGAGGATTTATGTAATATGGCTTGGAGCATGGTTGATTGGCTGAAAGATAAAAGTGGACCTGCTTATTTATTTACCTCTTATGGTCTTTCAGATATATTCCGTCAGCCTATCGCATTAGAGATGAGTGAAGATGAGAATTTTATGAAAGAACCTAGACGGAAGCATATTATTGATGCCAAAAATCACCTTGAAGAGGTAATCATAATACACGAGATTTTTTCGTATGGATTAGAACTTTGCTTGGATAAAGAAAATATGCCGTCAAAGCATGTATCTGAAAAGCTGTCGGAATTTTTGAGCAAGTGTCCCCAATTCACAACTTTTGTACTACCTACCGGATATGCTTTATATAGAATAGATAACAAAACTGGAAAAGAACCCGATAAGGAAGAACGCTATTATATGACTGAGCAGAGCGGAGAAAATTTATCTGTTATAAGTTATGTCATTATTGAAAGACTTGTAGAAATGTTTTACTTTGAATTCATGCGAATTATGAAAGACGGAAGACAAATTAAACGTTGCAAAAACTGTGGCAAATATTTTGTGCTTAGAGATAACAGAAAGAGACAATATTGTGGAAGAATATTTAAAGACGGAAAGAAATGTAGCGAAATCGGTCACCTCATTTATTATAAGCAATCTCTTGGAGATGAAAATGATCCTCTTAGAATTGCCAGAGGATTTTACAATACGATGTTTTCAAGAATGTCACGTGCATTAGACAAGTTACCGGGACAAGAGTCAGAAAAAGATATATCTGAAGAAGAATTCAAAAATTGGAGTAAAAAGTATTCTAAAGCTAAGAGGGATTATAAGAATGGATTAATTTCAGGAGATGAAATGCTTAGTATAATTCGTGAAGGGTATATATAAAACAAAGCGAGAATGTGATTTAATTTCGAAAATCTCATTCTCGCTTTTCTTTGTTTAAGGCGTGTCATATTTTGATATGTAGAGTATTTTATGCTTTAATTGTCTTTTCGCAGCTTCTTTCTGCTAGTTGTAGGATACAACTGAAATTTATATCATTCGCCTCACTTTTATATTCAATATGTTTTCATGTTAAAACTTTGATTATGTCTTAAACAGACAAATTGGCATCATAAAGAATATGATAGATACTAGTTAGTAATTATACTTAAATAAATTTCTTGTAAATATTTAAAATCAAGATTTTCATTTGTCAATAAGCCACAAACAACAGAAGTATACTCTATTGGTTCTTTCTTTGTGTACCATTGCAGTGGATGATCAAAATATTTATTTATAAGATTTGTCACATCAACGCCGAGAGATTCAAAGCTATACGCCATTAGACTTGGATGCGCGCACGGCTTTTCTTCTTTACATTTACATGGTTTACAAAGTCTGCAACTTCCTGTTGATATGTACTTTCCGTGTTTTTTAGAAAGGAAACGTAAATATCTGTCTGCACGAGATTTTAGCATTATATTGGCAGCCTTAACCCTTAGATATGGGTTTTTAACATCTTCGAATCCTGCTAATGGCATTCGTAAGTAAAAAATGTATAAATACTCCCATTTTTCTGCTATGGAAGAAAATGTGGGAGAATACGGAGGGCAAGACCATTTTTTATTATAATTGGGGCAACCACCCTGACATAGATTTAAGAATTTTTCTTTACTTTCATATTCTGCACATTTTTCAGGTGTTGTTTTACAAATTTCAATTACATAATTTGGACAAGAGGCTGTTTTCCTTTGGGCTGAAGCGACAAATGAATACGGGCTCATTTTCATTTATTCAACAGAGGGATGCTGAAGTTTCCCTTGCTCCATTCATCGGGTTTATTTTTATCAGCCACATCACCAGATGCATTAAAAATTTTCCATTCACAACCATCATATAAATTTTCGAAAAACGATTTTCCAAAACGTTTGTTTTTACTCTGGGTAGAACTGTATTCAACATTTCCATTTAATGTAGATGCACTATCTTTATCAATATCCAAAGTTATGTTAAATGAAATATCGTCAGTTGTTATATGTAAAATTCTTTTAAATGAAAAATCTCTTGATGCGGTATCTTGACCATCTCTAAAAATCATAATATAAACCATAGCTTGTTCCCTAAAGCGGAGAAGTACGTCGCTAACCTTTTCGTCTTCGGAAATAGTCATTTTTTCCGTAATAGTACAACTGTTAGTGCCTTGATTAGGATCATCCGGAAATGATAGGAGTATATCTTGAAGACTATATTCTTGTCCAGAATTAACATATAATTGTGATATATTTTTTCTACCCCATTCTTGTGTATCATCACAAATACGCAATAAGAATGAAAACGACCCCATATACATTTGATATATATCATCACATGTGTGAGAAGCAATAGCACGAAGTATTTCTCTTCGGATATAAAATTGTCTACACTCCTCTTTATCAAAGGTGTAATCTTCATTGATGTTATAATCCGATTCAAGGAAATATGTTAGAAGTTTATAAATAATTAGCGTACTTAAAATTCCGTGACTATTATGCTCGAGAGATTTTTGGAATTTAAAGTAATATTTTGATTGTAGTCTAGCCACATATACTTCTTTATTCTCCGAAATCGAGTCCGTATTTTTATCTACACTATTGTTACGAGTTTCCATTTTTGAACTCATCAATCGCAAGATAAAATCATTCATATAGTTTTGCACACCATGAAATGAAAAATCAGCGGAGATATCAGGGTTTGTAACAAAAGTTGATACCATATCTTGAGTCACATCTATAATACTTTTTGCTTTCTGTAGAGGATATCCTAAATCATGTGTTAAAGAAATTATGGTCCACATACTTACTTTCTCTATGAGATTAAGCTGTAGAGAGAAAGTTTTTTCGTGTATTGATAATTGTTCTAAGCACTTGCCGTTATTTTTAGTAAGCAATTCAATCCCAGAAAGCCATGTTCTTAGAACATGAACTACATGATCCCGATAATATCTGTTTGCACCATAAAGGACCCTCTCGAATTCGGTGTATTTTATATAATATTTTTTCAACTCCTCAAGTCCATATGCTTTGGGACTTTTCCCTTTGTTGCTTTCTTGAAAAGGCTCTCGACCATCATAAAAACGAAGACACTTAATAGCTTTTTCTAAAAGCAGCCCCCATAATTTATCTATTTCTTTTCGATGACGGAATATCTGATAGTCATCATCCTCTTTTCGAATCATTTTGCCCAATTGCTTTAATCTGTCAATTATCTCATTGTCCATCGGATGTTCACATTGAAAATCTGAAAATAATTCAGCAACATCATCAGCGGTACATGCATTAATCAGCTTCTTATCTTGGTTAGCCATTATTAGTTCCCCTTTCTTTTTCGAGTTTTATCAAATACTGACCGACACAATTTTCACAGGATTTCATTTCTGAAAATTGTTTTTCCACATTTCGTACTAGCTGTAGATACTTGGAGTTGTGGTATATATCTAACAAAGACTTTTGATAAATATTGTCTGGTTTAACACCTTGCAAACTACTATTCATACTATAATTTTTAAAAACCTCACATGGAAATACTTCACCATCATATTTTATATTTAGTTTCCCGTTTGCAGCCTCACATTTATGACAAGATGCCTCTAAAGCCAGAGGAACACCGATGCGTATAGATAACTCTGATTCACGCTGGATTCCGAGCAAATATGTCTTTAATTTTTGATATTGTTCTGTGGTTAAACTAATTATCTTTTCGTTTTGAATAGCTCTTCCATGTAATACAAGACGCAGAAAACTTAGTTTTGAAATATTCATTTCCTTACACAAAGATATTACAGCGTCAATTTCTTGAATATTTATTGCCATTGGCACAAAATGTGCTTCTGCACAGATTCCTGCTTGAATAACATCACGAACTGACTTCTTCACTTTTTCGAAACAATTCTTGGTGCCCATAACTTTATCATATATTTCTTCTGTTGCAGCTTCAATGTTAAAGATAAGTTTTTTTACTTTACCAAATATATGTTTTATCATTTCTTTCGACAACGAAGATGTTTCACCGAATGCATCAAAAACAATACCACTCGTATAAACATAACATTCCAATTGACAAGAATGTACAAAATCAATCATTTCTATTATTTCACTATGTAAAAAAGGTTCTCCGCCCGATAGACAAATGATATTTGCACCTAATTCTTTTGCATCTAAAACAATTTCCTTAAACTTATCGTACGACATTTTTTCGTTACAATGTGCATTTGATGAAGAAGAGCAATGCAAGCAACAATTAGGGCATTTACGTGTAATTTCAATTGAAACTTCTTTGAGCATAAATAAAATCCTCCTTGCTATCAAAAATCAGCCAAATCACTATCGTGTCTATGTTCGCCTCTCGCCCACAAAATATTAACACCAATTATTTCTGCGATTTCAAGTATCTCATAATATTTAATAGTTCCACGAGATAATTTGTTAGAAACATTTTGCACGGTGGTTCGATCAGTTTCAGGGCGATTTTGATTCATTTTTTCTACAACTCTTGTAAGAGTCCAGCCTTGCAACGCAATCATTCCCTTTACCTGATTTCGTATGCATTTTACATCCAATGCCAAAAAGCGCCCCTCCCTTCGATAAATATATATTTATTTTACCACAGAGTTTATATTTTGTCAACTATATAGTGAAATAATATTTATTAAATTTATTTTTTATTCGATATAGTTTACTTTTAAACTATATTTGCATTACAATTTCTCTTTTAAGAAAAAGTTGGAAACAAGCAATTTATACAAAAATATAATTCAAGTTGAATTATATAAAAACGCCCATTTCCAAACTTGGTATTCTTAGTGCGGTGGGATTTACAACAAATTGGGAGCAAATATAATCAGTTAGTAAAATTAAATAAGCGAAACCGAGATTTTTTTGATTTCTCGATTCCGCTTTTCTTTGTTTAAGGCATATCATTTTTTAATATGGCAGCTTAAATTTCTTCTTGCAATTGACTCAAAAATGTCTTGTGTTGCTTTCGAAAATAGGTGTTGATTCATTCTGCCTTAATTCATTCTTGTCCTACACGGGCAATTTCACTTTGTATTGTTGCAATTCTGCGTAATGCATGGTATAATGCTGTTAGATTAGTTGTAATGTAGGTAATGTTTTTGACCACATGTTATCCCACAGTTAGCTCTGTACTATATGGAAACAGTGGAAATAAAATGCCCAAAGAGTATGTTGAATGTAGCGGAAAGGGCTAAAAAAGGCAAAAACCGCTATATATCAGGCTTTAGAGCGTGTTCGGGACGAAGAGGCCGCGGGTTCAAGTCCCGCCACTCCGACCATATAAAAAGGATTACTATTCGTATTTTATGAATAGTAATCCTTTTTTTGTAATATCAATCACTTATTTTATGAGGATAACGCTTGAAACTCTAATCCGTTTTCAAACTGTTCTAAACTGATTTTGAAATTAACAGTTAATTCATATCCTTTCTTTACTGATATACTGTCTATAAGATGTGCAACTATAATTTGCTTTGTCGGCAAATCTGCATTTTCATAAATATCAGCCCATTTGATAATGTTGTTATATTCTTGCTCTATTTCATAGCAATTTTTCTGTAACTCCGCAAAGTCCGTTTCGCATTTTTGTACGTGTTCTAATAAAGGCTCTGCTTCATTTTTCAATCTCGTTAGAATTTGAAGCAATTCTTTCACAACATCATCAAATTGAGATGCACTTACAATCTTATTTTCTATTGACCGAATTTCATTTTGCTTTTTCTTATACAAAGTTTTTGCGTGATTAAGACTGCCTTGTATCCGTTTCCATTCCGTTTGATATTTGTAATTGATAAATTGACCGCTTTGCAATGCTTTTGTACGTCTTAAAAGTTGTATAATCATTTCATCTATTACATCATCAATTTTATATGCTCTGTATTGTGTCTGAACTTCATCACTTATACAGATTTTTTCTTTTTTGCCCTCATATAAACGATTTTCGCATACATAAGTCGGTATACGTGGGTTATCTGTGCTAATCGGTTTATGACCGTTTAATCTTGTTGATTTTGTTCTCAATTTAGCACCGCAACAATCACAATGTATAATACCTGATACAAGACCTTTTCCAAAAGTGGGAACATCTGATATATCATTACAAGACACAGTTAATTTTTCTTTTATTTCTGTATCTTTTGAACTTCGTTCACGTCTTAATCTTTGAACAAACTCAAAAACAGATGGTTTAATAATTTGCAAGTGTGGGTGAATTTTTGATGTAGTATCGCCACTTTTCAGTACACCCGTATATGAGATATTATCAAGAATACTGTTAATTGTAGATTGCCCGAAGAACTTCCCTCTTTTATTTTTTATACATCTTCTTGCTAATTCATTGGAAATTTTTCTTGCTCCCCAAAAGTTCTCATATGCTAATTGAAATATTAATCTGACAACATCTGATTCGTAAGAGTCAATTTCCAAATCATAGACCTCTCTGTTTTTATGATTAATGGTTCCTTTCTTAACAAGTTTATAGCCATAGGGAATATAACCGCCTGCATATAATCCATCTTCAACCATTTGTCCTCGTTTCTTGCGTACCCTTGTACTTGTTTTAGCTGATTCTCCAGCACTTTGCCAGAAACGAATATAATTTGTAAGTTTGTCTACGTGATTATCAAATTTTTGCTGTCCTTCAACTACGCTCCATACTTCTATTCCTTGTTCGACAAACCATTCTACTATAAAAGGGGTTTCACTCTCTATACGTCCTAATCTGTCAAACATAAAAACAAGCAAGATATCAAATTCTTTGCGTAATGCTTCATTTTTTAACTCAGTAATCTTATCTCTATCCTTAGCTGATACTTTATAACCTGATATGCCCGTTTCTGTTTTTTCGTCTACCAATTCCCAATCAGGGTGCAAATCTATAAACTTCTTACATTCTCGGCTCTGTAAAGGAATGTCAAATTTATTATTTTCTTCATCAATTAATGTTGCACATTGTTTTAATGTACTGTTACGATACAGAGTCTTTACTCGTTTTTTCATTGCTACCCTCCCTGAATATATATTCTAATAGTAGTTTTCCAACAAAGTTTTCTGCACTAAAATTTCTATCTTCTAAAAAGTTTATTGTGATTGTTGTTCCGCTGATAGTTAATTTTTTAGTGTTAGCTGATTTAATATCCTTAATCATCTAACACCTCACTCCCCACACTATCAGACAGAGGGAGTGAAACTTTTATATTATAAACTAATTCATAAGAAAAGTACACCGATTTTTTATGATTTATAAGTTTTACATTTTGTTTCATAACAAACGCTCCTTATCCGTTATAAAGCGTTTGGAATGTATTTTTTATGATTATTAATTATTGTTGAGCAAATACATACCTCAACGTGCTTTAATGTGTATATAAAATTATGATTACGTATTTCTTTTGTGAGTAATAATAAGTCCAATATTTATATATTATTCATTACGTTTCCATTCTTCTCTGTAAACACAAGCCAAGGTTCTTTGATGAACATCATCAAGACAAACACCAAAAGATGCCGAATCTGAATCTTTTTTTGTATAGCCTAATCCGTTCAAAATACTAATCCCATGTTTATAAGAAACAGTAACAAACAGTCCGTTACTAAATGGCAAAGTCGATTTATCCTCAACTGTATTTATATTGTTGAAAAGACTTCCATAGAAACAAAATAAATATGCGGTATTATCTTGTAAATACAAGGAAACGGTTGAATCATTATCAGGTTCATCATATGTTTCGCTAATAAAAAACAACTCTTGATTATAATCGTCATTGTTATTCCCGCTCATAGCCTCTGTTACATACATTGTTTTCTTCTTGTTTTCATTTAAATTTTTCATAGTTATTTGTCCTTTCTAAAATTAAAATTTATACTGCTCATATGCAGTTTTCCATTGTCCTGTTATTTCTCCGTCCTCTTGATTAATCATAATATATTGATTTTCAGAATCATATATTTTGGGCATTTCAGAGGGTTTTAAGTCTTTATATAATCCGCTTACCTTTTCAATCCTCATATCCTCTGAACAACCATAAATGTTTAAATAAGACGGATAATAAATAAGTCTTGATTTTTTATCATCATATCTTGTTACATCAAAGTATTGCGGTAAAGTGTAAATATTATATGGGATTTCATTCGATACAGCATAACCGTTTCCCCATAATTTGCGTAATAGTTCATCTGTAATAGTAAAGGGCTTTCCGTCTAATCTTTTTATAAGACTGTGTATATGCCACGAGCCTTTTCTGTTAGGCTCTTTAATATAAATATATCTGCATTCTCCGTATCTTCTTTTTATTTTTCTGATAAATTTTTTAAAATCATATGATAATATATAGGGTTCATTCATCATATATGAATAAGTTAATGTGATAAATCGTTCTGTATTATCACCGTCAAAATATCCCTTTATAAGTCTTGGAATTTTTTTGAACTGTTGTTTTATATTTTCAAGAGTTTTATATTCGGAATAATGATATTCTTTTATTTCTCCCGTATTATTGTCTATATATTGATTTTTACTTAATCTTGTTACATTGATATTTTTTACATCTTGTCTGCAACATACAATTTCTTTGTAATTACCGCATTTATACATAGTGACGTAATCTTTCTCGTTGATTAAATCGTCTTTTTCTTGATTCATAAGTTATCACCTAAAGTGTACCTAAAGTATCAATAATAATTAAATATAGAAGTAAGGGGTTGTCTGCCGATATGTTTTTATATCGGCAGAAGATGATTTATTAATCATCTTCAACCTGAAAATCATCTTCAGGCTTTGACCTTGCTTCTAACAGCTTATTGCCGTTTAAAATTTGAACACTAATCAATTCAGCTTTAATTCCCTTTATTCCGTCATAATTATAATGTTCAAACTGCATACAAACTTTGGCATATGTGCCACATTGGAACTCGTTCATACGGAATTTGATTTCTTGCACTTTGCTGTCTACCAAACGAGGTTTAAATGAACTTGAAGCATATAAATACATACTGTTTTTATATAATATTTCCCCAGGATGTATCTCATCTCCGTCTTTTAAAGGCAATTTAATGTTATTGACACCTGTAAAACACCCACTATCAATACCAGCTTTAATAGCACGATTGATTTTTTCAATGGTTTCAACATCATCTTTCGGGATAATGACAGTTATACCATATCTCGGTTCGGAATCAGCAAATTTACTGTTAGACTTAGGCTTGATTAAACGGGGGTAATCAAGTGTTACCTTATTTGTAACTACCTTTGTTAAATTTTGTTCTGTTGAATTTGTATACATCACAAATTCCTCCTTGTAAAATATAATTTTCAATAATAATTTAACATTATCATCTACTTATATTTTATAAGTCTTTAAAAATCATTTTTAAGGGGATTTTTAATTTATGTCAATAATTAAAGCCGAAACAGCTACGATTGTAGATTTACTTTCAAGAATTAAAAAACTTCCACAAAAAATAAGAAGAAATTTCGTTAAATATTACTAAAATAAAATTATAAAAATTTATTTATTTCGGAGATGATATTATGATAAAAATTCTTAAAGACAATTTGCAGGCTGACAAAATAAAAAGTATTGACAGAAGTATCGGAACCGTAATCAGCAGATTAAAAACCGTAAGGGAAGATTTACAGCTTGACCCGAACAAATATGATTTAGATACCTTAGTTGATATTTTAACTCAACTGTATGACGATTTTGGGGAGTTCTGCATTGTGGCTCACAGCGGAAATATAGAATTGGGGTAAGGTATTATGAATAATTTACAAAATCCAAAGAATCCGTTTATACAAGATGTTGTTTTTACAAAGAATGCAATTAAGGATTTAGAGGACTCAATATATCTTTATTATCCCAAAGGGTGTGGTGATATTCTTCCTCTGCTCCATAAGGCATATGACTGTATCGCATTGACATTGTATCATTTGGATAAGCAAAAATAATATATTCAAAAAAACAAAAACCACCTTAGAAATGATTTGACACAATATAGTATATAAATTCATTATTATACTATATCGTTCATTCTAAGGTGGGTTTAAGAGATTGTATAAATGTGCTGATTTAACCACAATAAATTAAAAGCTACGGAGCAAAAATTCCGTAGCTTTTTGAACTATAACACAGACGATAAAAAATTAATTATTCCATATATTATCATTATGAAGCAACCAAGAAGAAACGCATATCCTATTATTTCTATAGGAAGTGTAATAAATCGTGGTAAGTAATCCCATATTAAGTCTAAAAGTGCATGGTCTGAACTTCCATTCTCAACTATTATTTTTTCTTTTCCACCACCAAAAGCATTGTCTTTTGATGAATTTTTAATTTTATAACTTTTTCCGTCATCGGTAGTGAGTATTTGTTCTTTACCGCTACCGAAAGCATTATTACTCGAACTATTTCTTATTCTTGCCATAATAACATACCTATAAATTAATCATAATATCTTGTGTTTTCATAACCTATATTGTTCAATTTTTTTACCAGTTTATCAAGTTTCTTTTTCCCTAAATCTTTAAACCAATTTGAATTTCCAAAGGTCTGTACTAATTTAGGACTAATGAAATAGTACAATTTTACAAAACATCTTCCGTACCAAGTTTTTAATAAATGATAATCTCTATATCGTCTTAAAACCCAGACAGACGGACAATCATATGAGCCATATACACAAGTTGCTATATAGCAGCCTTGCTTTTTTTGTGTTGTATAAGATTTAATTGTGTTTTGTACACTTTCATCAAATACATAATTGGGATTAATTTTTTTAATTCTATTATATGTTGAAAGTGTATATTCTTCATATTTTCCAAATATCCACCAATTTAAAAGTTCAATTTCTTCAACGATTTCATCGTCATAAATATCATAGCTTGGATTGTAAATTTTAACATTTTCAATAAGTTTTTTTATTGTTTCTATTTCTTTTTTTATATCGTTGAGTTCATATTCGTCTAAACCCATATTATTGATGCAACTATTATCCCCAATCAACTCTTTTATTGTATAATTAATTTCAGGAGTCTCATGCAATACCTCATAAACTTTAATCTTGATTAATT
Source organism: Clostridia bacterium (assembly GCA_045661145.1). Taxonomy (GTDB): domain Bacteria; phylum Bacillota; class Clostridia; order UMGS1883; family UMGS1883; genus UMGS1883. The sequence continues at coordinate 97,570 of JAZRFC010000075.1, forward strand.
CTCTATAAAATTTTTCGGCAATTTCCTTATCCGTAAATTCATATTTTTGATTTATTAGACAAGACTTTAAGAATGATTTTGCTTCGCTTTTATCATCTTTTTTTGCCTTTTGATATATACCTAAAAATGCTTCAATTATTTTATCGTCAGAACTTTTATTAACATTCCTTAATACGTGTACTAATAAATCTGTACTTACAACCTTATTATGTATTTTTTGATAATCAAGTGCAAATGCTCTAATGTTTTCAAATACATATTCACTTGATTCGTTAAAAAAATCATCCATTACAAAGTCCATAACAGGTTGTATATGTTTTTCTGAAAATTTACATTTTTCTATCAATATAGAATAACAAGAAGATTTCTGTTTTTCTATATTAGCCATAAAACGATATTCTTCTATTTTTTGTTCATCTTCATTATAACCATATCTTTGTTTTATAAGTAATGCTTTAATCTTTAATAAATAGGCATCAGTATTAACAGAATCAATTTCTAATACTTTATTTACATAATTGTCGCAATCAACATAATTATTTCCGTCAAGTGCATTTTGAGCTAAAATTAAATAATTTTCAACATTGTTACCCAATTTTTATCCCTCACTTAATTCATTTTGTCATATTATATCATTTTTCCTTTAATTCGTCAAGTGCATTTTGCACGCGATGTAAAATTGCACAAATGTTGTGTTTATTAAATTACTATCTGCATATATAATATATAGCAAGAGGTGATACTATGTTTAAAGTGCGTCATACAGAAGAAACAGCTAACAGAACATTTAGGTTTCCAAAATCATTGCTTGATAAAATGTCTGTTGTAGCACAAAACGAAAAAGTTTCCTTAAACAGTTTCGTTATACAATGCTGTGAATATGCTATGGAAAATTTTGAACAATCAAATAATAAGGAAACAGATAAATAAAGTCTGTTTCTTTTGCGATATAACCAGCTTCTTCTATGTGTATTAAATCCAATTCTCGATAGCCGATATTTTATCTTTTGTAAAGGTGTTATCGGGAATTTTTATTATTTTTTCTATACGTTCACCTTTTCTTTTTGCAGTAATTTTAAATTCAACCATAATTTCATCATAATTATTTTCTATAATGTTGTTGCCTTCAGAATCAATTATACCAATACCATTTTCACCGTCAATTATATTTATTACATTATATTTATTGACGATTACGGGGTGATTTAAGGGGTATTCATAAGGTTTATATCCGTTGTCTGTAGGATAAATGTATGTACTGAATGTAGTATCATAAAATACCGCACCTTTTTCAGTTTCGCCACAATAAGCATAATAAGATTTATTATATTTGTTTAACTCTTTTTTGTATACAACCTTTCCTGACTCTTGATGAATGATATATTGATAATTTTCATCATATCCATATAAATACATTGTATCGGTTATAACCTCTTTAAATGTTCTGATTTCTTTTGTATTTGCGTTGAAATAAAGAGTTTCATCATCGTTGCTTAAAAACAAATCGTGGTTATAATTGTCAATCACATCATATTTACATTGACAAATCATATTAACCTTTTCTTCTTCAATTCTGCATAAGCCGATTTTTCCGTTTTTATATAGTGCAAATATATTTATACCATAAAGAAAAATGTTGTCATATTCTTCGGGTAAAAGATATGTGTTGCTTAATTCATTTATAATTCCGTATTTTTGATTTTTAACTATTTTTATATTTTTTAACGAATTTTCACCAAACGCATTATTTCTAACTGTAAATAACATAATATCAATCCTCATTTCATAAATTTACTGCATTATAACAGTCTATAATCACTTTTTGAGTAATACCTATATATCTTAATGTAATTGCACTTGACGAGTGATTAAGGAGCTTTTGAAGTGTTTCTAATGGTACATTATTAATATATCTATGATATGCCATAGTCTTTCTTAATGTATGTGTACCAAAATTACCTTTAATACCTAAATCCTTTGTAAGTGTCTTAATTATATGATGTAATGGTCTTACTCCCAAATGACCGCCTTTTCTGCTTTTGAAAAGATAATCATTAAAATCATAATCCGCTAAAGAGTTAATATATAATTGTATTGCCTCTTTAGCATTTTTATTTAATGCAAAACTTCTTGTTTTCCCTGTTTTCTGTTCTTTAATAGTTACCGTATTAAATATTTCAGCACCATCTGTAACATCTTTGATTTTCAATGATAGTAAGTCTCCGGCTCTTAATCCTACATTGATACCGACAACAAATATACAGTAATCTCTTTTGTTTTCTTTGCCATATAGATATTGTTTGATTTTATTAATATCTCTTATGTTTTTTATAGGTTCAACTTCTTGGGGTAATGTCATTTGTATTAATCTCCTTTTCAATTGTAGCTTATTTTTTTAGAATTATATATCGCTTGTGATGAGAAGTACACCGTTTTTCACACAAACAAAAAATATTACCTTATGCCATTTTGAAGAACATAAGGTAATATTCAAACTGTGTTTTTATTAAATTTTAAACCTTATAAGTCCCGAAACCATTACAGGAATTAGGTTTGAGGGCGTTGTGATAATGATACCTTTTGTTAAAAGGTATCATTTATATTCAGAAAATTTGACAAAATAACTATAATTTGATATTATATAGATAATTTATAACAAATAATAAAATACACTCTATGAGGTGTGCCCGTGGATAATTACTTAACCGAAATGGATACAAAGAAACTTGAATTCATAAACAAACCTAAACGATCACTAAATTTAATTGATAAAGAAGTTTACTATTATGAACAATTAAATTTTGTTACCGACGTTAAATTCAATTGTGAATTTTATGCTGTGAAAGTTAAAAAAACAACGGTTGTTTTAGTTGACAATAAAACAAAAATCAAAGTTCATTTCTCTGACGATGATATCCACGATATTATTCAAGACTTAAAAATTGAAAAAAATGAATTTTTTAAATACTTAGAACTTTATTTGAAAAAAATCATATCTAGAAGAATAAGAGATAAAGTTTTCTATAAAATATGTGGAAAGAATTTTGAATTTAAGGGCATTCCTTTTTCTAAAGATTTTAATAATGTTATATGCCAAAATGCTGCAGACATTAAAATGAATGGAAATGATTTAATTGGCTTATTAAACCTAGTAATTGTGAAGGAACGTACTGTAAATTTTGAAAAAGTAAAAAAAACCTGCAACTTATATTTGAATTAAATTTTATTTATAGCTTGTAAAAAAGAGATATGTCTGATATAATATATACATAAGAACCCCAGTACGGTCATAGACCACCTTAGCATTCTAAGGTAATTAGGATAGCAACTGGAAAAATTTCTATTTGCTGTCGCAAATTGTTCTGAAAATTATATTTTTCGTTCGAGCGACTCGCTCTCTCTTACAAAATATAATTTTTCTTGCACAATTTTTACGAAATTTTTGTGGGGTTCTTATTTTATTAGGAGAATTATTTATGAATTATATTTTTGACAGTGAAAAAATTTTTATTGAACCTATAAGAATTTTATTTTTATGCGGCTCTACATATAGCAAAAGTCCGAATGATAAAAGAAATGTACTGAAAAATTTCCTTGAAAAAGATGCAGATAACAAAGTAATACTTTTAGAAAAATATTTTTCATTCAACAAATTGCAAGAAGGATTTTTATCATATTATGATGCTAAATTATTTGATTTGTATAATATTGAAAATTTAGCCGCATTATTGGCTACAAGAATTATTATACTACATGAATCATATTCAACGGCTGGCGAAATTGGGACTTTTGCTAGCAATCCTTTTTTGAAGAATAAAATTATAACATTAGTACCTG
>JAZRFC010000076.1:0-17044 GCA_045661145.1 Clostridia bacterium
GAATTATCTATGTGGGTAAGGCGAAGATTCTTCGCAACCGTGTCCGTCAGTATTTCCAGAAGAGTGCAAATCACAGCCTGAAGACCTCTGTTATGGTGTCTAAAATAGCTGACCTTGACTACATCATTTGCGACAGCGAAATGGAGGCACTTGTCCTTGAATCGAATCTGATTAAGGAAAACAAGCCGAGGTATAATATACTCCTTAAGGATGACAAGCATTATCCCTATATCAAAATAACAATGAACGAGGAATATCCCCGTATGCTTTTTGTCCGCAGAATAGAAAATGACGGGGCAAAATATTTCGGTCCTTACCCAAGCGGATACTCAATCAAGGAAACAATGGAGCTTTTGAAAAATATCTTTCTTTTGCCCCATTGCCAGAAGCAGTTTCCACGTGATTTAAAAAAGGACAGACCGTGCCTTTACTATTCAATGGGGCGTTGCAGTGGAATCTGTCAGGGCAATGTTTCGCCCACGGAATACAAAAAAATTTTTAAAAGCATTATAAAATTTCTTGAGGGCAAGGATGAAGAGGTTGTAAATCAGCTTCAGGAAGAAATGACGGAGGCATCCCGAAACTTAGAGTTTGAGCGTGCCGCACTTCTTCGCGACCGTGCCGCATCGGTCAGAAGACTTGGAGAACAGCAGAAAGTCATTACCGACAGTGTAGGGGATGTGGATGTTATCTCGGTTGCGGCAGAGGATTCCCTTGCTTCTGCTGAAGTATTCTATATCCGTGGAGGAAGACTTATTGGAAAGGACAGCTTCGACCTTTCTCAAGGCATAAATCAGGAGCCGAGGCAGATTATTTCCGAATTTGTAACTGCCTTTTATGCCCGTGACAATTTTATACCTCAGACCATACTGCTTTCTCATTATATGGACGACCTTGAAACAATGGAGGAGCTTCTTAACGAGAAAAAAGGCAAGCGTGTCTATATAAAAGTGCCTGTACGGGGTGATAACAAGAAAACCGTTGATATGGCGTATAACAACGCTCTTAAAAATATTGAAAACTATAAAACCGTTCAGGTAAAGGAAAAGCTTCGTGTAGAATCTGTGACGGAGCTTGCAAAGGCACTAAAACTAGAGGTCATTCCCGACAGAATTGAGTCCTACGATATTTCCCATATATCGGGGGCGGATACTGTTGCATCTATGATAGTTTTTGAAAACGGAAAAAGTGCAAAAAAAGAATACCGTCGTTTTAAAATCAAAACAGTAGAGGGTGCAAACGATACGGCATCACTCCGTGAAGTACTGCTTAGGCGTTTTACCCACGAAAAGAGGGAGAGCGACGGAAAATTTTCCTCTTTGCCCGACCTTATTCTTCTTGATGGCGGTAAAGGTCAGCTCAGCACAATAAAGGAACTTTTTAGGGAAATTGGCGTAGATGTGCCTGTGTTCGGTATGGTAAAGGATGACAAGCACCGTACCCGTGCACTTCTCAACGAAGACGGGGAGGTGTACTTAAACCCCGTCAGCTCGGTATTTCACCTTATTACCAATATTCAGGATGAGGTGCACCGTTTTGCCATAGAATATCACCGCAGCTTGCACCGCAAAAACACTATTGAAAGCGAGCTTGAAAAAATTCAGGGAATAGGTAAACAAAAGCGAATCGCTCTTTTAAAGCACTTTAAAAGTATAGGCAAAATTAAAACCGCATCAGTAAATGAACTTGTATCGGTAAAAGGTATTAGTTTAAAAAATGCAGAGGATATATCAGAATATTTTAAAAACAAGGAGGGGTAATTACCCCTCCTTGTTTACGCCATAGAATATTGTGTCAAAATCAGTATTTAAAATCTCTTTAATTAAAAGTAATTCATCAGCGTACAGGTGTCTTTGCCCAACTTCAATCTTTGCCATGGCACTTCTTGTTATATCGCATCCGCGAAGTTGCAGTTTTGCGGATAAAATGTCCTGTGTCATAGAAATGCTTTCTCTTATAGACTTAATATTTTGACCAATTTTCTTTTCAATTTCCTTATTCATAATATCTCCCTCTTTTGCACTTAAATAAGAACAAAACCTTGACTTTATTATATTATGATGTTATAATAAAAATGCACCTATACAGGTGCAAATATTTAATAAAAGAGGGATTATATGAATATTAAAGATTATTTACAGCGTGCAGAATTTATTTCTTTGCAAAATTTTTTTAAGTATGGTGGTGAAACTTACTTAGAATCTTCTAAAAAAACTTATTCAGAACAGCTTGCAGAGGCAAGAAAAAACGCAAAAGAATTTTTTGAAAAAAGATTTACAGATATAGATGAATATGATGAAATATATGGATATTTTGATGAACAGGTAAGTGTATACGAAGAAGTGTATTTTGAAATAGGTCTTATTGTCGGTGCAAAAATCGGTATGCAATTGCAAAATAGACTTGAAGAATTATCTTGATGTTATATTCCCAAATCATTTCCCATAATATTCGCATTTTGTACAGCGTCCTTGCCGTACTTGTCACGGATAGCATCAATTGTTTTTTCAAGGTTTTCCCGTTTGGGGTCTTTCTCTTCATCAAAAAAGCTTATCTGCTGTGCTCCGCTTTCAGGGACTATACCTCCGCCCGTTACGGTAAGCATACGGATTGGGCTTTTCATATTCCAGCTTCGGCGGATAATTTCCATTGCCTTGTCTGTTATATCCTTTGCAAGGTTTGTGGGTCTGTCAAGTTTTTCCTGCCGTTGTATAGAATGCAGGTTAGGGTCCTTGATTGTAACTTGTACCACGGTGCATTTTACACCTTTCTTCCGCATCCTCACAGCAATACTTTCACTAAGGTGGGAAATACCGCACAATATGTCTTTTTCCCCGTATAAATCACGTTTGAATGTCATTCCGTTACCGACGGACTTGACCTCATCATTTGCGTGTGGGTCAACGGGTGAATTATCCTCACCCCGTGCATAGCGGAAGATGGTTTCCCCCTGCTTACCAAGTGCTTTTATAAGCTTGTTTTCGTCACTTTCTGCAAGGTCGCCGATTGTTTCTATATGAAGCTTGGAAAGTGTCTCTTTCGTTCTTTTACCCACAAAAAGCAAATCTCCAACGGGCAGGGGATAGACTATATCCCTGAAATTTTCTCTTGAAATTACCGTTGTGGCATCGGGTTTTTTGTAGTCGCTACCCAGCTTTGCAAATACCTTGTTAAAAGAAACTCCTACGGAAATAGTAATGCCGATTTCCTCCCGAACCCTTTTCCTCAGAATTGATGCAATTTCCTCACCGCTTCCAAAAAGCCTTTGTGAGCCTGTTACATCAAGCCAGCTCTCGTCTATACCGAACTTTTCCACCAAATCGGTGTATTCAAGATATATTTCATTAACCCTACGGCTGTATTCCTCGTATAAATCGTGATGGGGTGGGACTATTACAAGGTCGGGGCATTTCTTTTTTGCGGAAAAAATGGTTTCTGCAGTCTGAATATTATATTTTTTTGCAAGCTCATTTTTCGCAAGAATGATTCCGTGCCTTGCCTCCACACTTCCTCCCACAGCCATAGGGACATTTTTCAGGTCGGGATTAAGCGCACACTCAACGGAGGCAAAAAATCCGTTACAGTCACAATGCAGTATTACTCTGTCTTTCATACACAATCCCTCCTTTGAACTTATTTTATCACACAATAATAATTTAGGCAACTGTATTAAAAATGCTCTTGACAAAAAATATCCAATATGGTAAAATTACAACGAATTAAATAGATTCACACAATGTGTCGTATATGCCGTACGGGCATATACGGTGAAAAGAGAATCGGGTGAGAATCCCGAACGGAACTGCCGCTGTATGCGTTTGAGAGAATATGTCGTGACGAAAGTCGGTCACTGAGGAATCGGGAAGGCTGATGTATTTTCGCTTGAAAACGTAAGTCAGAAGACCTGCATTGTCGGTGTCACTTCCTGCCACAATTTTTGGTATTGGGGAGTGGTTTGTGTTTGTTGTGCAACAAATACAAAGATTATCACAGGCACACAGCTGTGGCATTTTTTGCCGCGGTTTTTTTTTTAGCCGAAAGAGAATAATCCGAACCTGCCTGAAACAGTGTTATTTTGGTATCTTTTGGCTTGTCATCTTTGCAAGGCGTCAGCCTTGCTGCATCTTCCGCACCAAAATCTACACAAAATTCCATCTGTTTCAGGTCGCAGAATTTTAAAAGTGCAGATTTTTGGTTGCGCAAGGCAAAAGCACAGGAAATACTTTGTGTATTTCCGAGCATTTTAACACAGCGAAAGCGGAAATCTGCCTTTTAAAATCGAGATTCGGATTACTCGCTTTCGGCTATTCATTTCCGCGGCGCGGAGGTGTTATTTAATACAAAAAACTGCAGAAATAACGAAAGGATGTAAAAAATGTCACAAATTAAAAAGTTTTTTTCAATTCTGATTACTATTGCGATAGTAATTTCAATTCTGCCATTAACAGTATTTGCAGAAAAAACAAGTGTTGTATATCTTACTGTGGAAAATACCACTTATACTGCGCAAGAGGGCGCGCCTTGGGACGGAAAATTATTGGATTGTATCCCCGTGGAAATTACAGAGGGTGAAACCAAAATTGTCGATGTAATTATCAGCGGTATTGAAAACTCTGGATATTCCCAAACAGGTGCAGATTCAGGATATATCACTGATATAAACGGATTGGGCGAGTTTTCAGGAGGTAAGACCGGCGGGTGGATGGTTTCACTGAATGATTGGTTTATAAATGCAGGAATTGATGCATTTTATGTGTCTGACGGTGACTGTGTAAGTGTTATGTTTACTTCAGCAGGATTCGGTGAGGACATTGGAAGCAGTTGGAGTAATAATAACAAAAATCTCTTGGATATATCGTTTTCCGTAGGGGAGTTGAACAGTGAATTTTGCCCGGATGTATATGAGTATACACTTACAGTTCCCTCGGGTACAGATAGTATAAAGGTTACACCAACGGCTGAAAACAAAAATTTTCAGACAAGAATTTATCTGAATGCAGAGTTTACAGACGGAGAATCAGGTAAATACATAGAGGGAGAGGCAGAAATTGAAGACCAGATTTGCGGATTGACCCCGATGGGAGAAATTCCTCCGGAGCTTGGACTTTACAATAGGATGGAAGAAATTCCCGTGTGTGACGGTGATATTATATATGTAGCCTGCGGTCTTAGTTATTGGAACAGCATGAATAACGGTGAATACGGTTCCGGTGCAGAAGAAGTTCCGGGAACAGTATATTCATTTACTGTTCAGGAGGAAGCTGAAGAACAGTTTATTAATGTAGGTGTCGGAATTTATGATTATACGGCTCTTACATATAAAGAAAAAAATCCCGAGTGCAGTGTGATTGCCAGCGGGAATGGTATTGTGTATGAATCAGAGCTTGTTTCATTACATGACGGAATAACTGTTTTAGATGGATTGAAAACAATATTTGAAGCTTCACAGATTCCTTACGCTCTTGACCCAAACAACAGCTATATTTCTTCCGTTGGCGGACTTTCAGAAACTGACTGCACTCCTCAAAGCGGATGGATGATAAGTGTAAATGACGAATTTCTTTCCGCGGGAGCAAGTGAGGTTTTGTTAAAAGACGGAGATGTTATAAAGCTTCATTATACTGTTGAAGGTTGGGGCACAGATGTAGGAAGTTATTTTACCGGCGGTCCGACTGTGAAAAAATTTGAATTGGGTGGAGTTACAACTAAAATAACAAGTAACACTGTGTACAAAGATGAAAATGATTGGACAGGTACTACAACTTACTATCTGGGAGAATACGGAGAGGGGAAAAACAATACAGTAATTGAGGGTAACGGAAGTTTTGAAACACCTTTTATTATCCCCGTTGAAGTATCCTCTGGGACAAATATAACAGCCCTTACGGCAAAAATAGAAACAAGTCTGCATGAAAAATACCTCATCATAGGTGAACGGGAAAGTCTTGCCGACGTTCTTAACGAAGTAAACTATGAAAATGACGTAACATTTTCTGTTGAAACACCTGGCGGATTTTATAAAACCTACTATACTGTAAAAGTTACCAAAAAATCTTCCAACGGCGGAGGAGGGGGAGGAAGCAGTTATACTCCGCCAACAAAAAAAGAGAATGTTGTAAACGAAGAAAAGCAGGAAATTCCTGAGGATAATAATGAAAGTTCAAGTGTAGTTAATTTCGAAGATGTCAAGGGACATTGGGCGGAAAGCTACATTGAAAAACTTGCCTCTCAAAATATAATAACCGGCAAGTCGGAAAAGAGTTTTGCACCCGATGATAAAATTACACGGGCAGAACTAGTGACACTTCTGCACAGATTAAGCGGTACAGAGGAAACATACGATGTAAGCACATTCAGTGATGTGAAAGAAACGGATTGGTATGTGCAGGCAATTTCCTGGGCAGAAGAAAATAGCATAGCAACAGGTACAGGAAACGGTAAATTCAACCCTAATGAGTATGTAAGCCGTGAGCAGACTGCTGTTTTTATTATCCGTTTCTGTGAATATATGGGATATGAATTAAAATCAGTGGAAGAAATAACATTCAGCGACGCATCAGAATTTTCCATATGGTCAGAATCTTCGGTTTTGAAAGCTCAGAAGCACGGGATAATCAACGGGTTTGAGGATGGCTCATTTGCACCTAAAGAAACATCTACAAGGGCACAAACTGCAAAAATGCTGTGCAATTTAATAGACAATGTCTCGGGAGTGTAATTAAATGAGAAAAAGTCTTTTATCTGTTTTTTTGATAATAATACTAATAACTTCCTCAGTAATGGCAGAAAACTATAATCTAGACATCGTTATAACAGAAACGGCAAACTATATTCTGGCAACTGTTAAAGAACCCCAAGTAGGCTCAGTCGGTGGAGAATGGGCGATTATAGGTCTTGCCCGAAGCGGTGTGCAAATAAATGAAAGTTATTATGACTTTTACTATAATAACCTGCAGAACTATGTTGAAGATTGTAATGGCGTATTACATAACAGAAAATACACGGAATATTCGAGAGTTATACTTGCCGTTACGGCAATCGGAAAGAATCCTGAGAATGTAGGGGGATTCAATCTTCTTATTCCTCTGGGTGACTTTGAGAAAACCGTGTGGCAGGGTATAAACGGTCCTGTCTGGGCTCTTATTGCCCTTGACAGCGGAAATTATTCCATTCCTGAGAATAAGGATGCCAAAGTGCAGGCTACACGTGAAATGTATATAGATTACATTCTAAAGCATCAAAATAGTGACGGAGGATGGAGCTTGTCGGAGAATCTGTCTTCGGAAATTGATATGACGGCTATGGTTTTGCAGGCATTATCAAATTACAGGCATATGGAGAAAGTGGATAAAGCCGTGGAAAAGGCTCTCGTTATGTTACGGGATTCACAAAATGAAAACGGCGGATTTTCTGTTTTGGGGTCAGCAAGTTGCGAAAGCTCGGCACAGGTTCTTACTGCTTTATGTATGCTTGGTATTGACCATGATTCTCCAGAATTTACTAAAAACGGGAAGACAGTGCTTGATGATATTCTTTCTTATTACACAGGAGCAGGTTTCAGGCATATCAAAAACGGTGAGGAAAATCAAATGGCAACGGAGCAGGCATTTTATTCTCTGGTCGCACTTGACCGCTATAAAAACGGAAAACCGAATCTTTATGCAATGATTGATAAAAAAATCTGTTTTTCCAAAAGGTATATGAGAATTTTTTATTATGATGTACAGGGAGTCATTGAATTATTGAAAAGAGCTGAGCTAAATTGAAATTTTTGAAAAGACACCGCAAAAAGACTGCTTTTGCAGGAATAATGCTTTTACTGTTGGTTTTTATCTATTTTAGGGGTGGAAACAATCCTGCTGAAAAAAATACGGAGAAAACTGAATCTTATGAACCGATAATGAACGTAATTGTAGAGTCAGAAGAACCTGACAGTATAACCGATAACAGAGAAGACACAGCAGAAACAGAGACGGTTACGCAGGTTGATGCACCACTCGAAGAAGAATGCATCAGCACCGCAGACGAGGGTATAAAGAGTTGCACAATTACCATAAGGTGTGATACAATTCTTAATAATATGGAATTTCTTGAAGAAGCAAAGCACCCTCTGATACCGCCCGACGGAATAATAATGGCGGAAAAGGAAGTAACCTTTAGTGAGGGCGAGAGTGTGTTTGACGTACTTCTGAGAGAAACGCGCAATAACGGAATTCATATGGAATTTGTAAAATCTCCCATATATGACAGTGCATATATTGAGGGAATACATAATTTGTACGAGTTTGACTGCGGAGAGCTTTCGGGATGGATGTATAGCGTTAACGGATGGTTTCCGAATTATGGGTGTTCAAAGTATGTGCTTAATAACGGTGACCGTATAGAGTGGGTATATACTTGTGATTTGGGAAATGATGTAAAATAATTTTTCAGAAAGGGGTGTATAAAAATGAATGAATTCAAGACCTGTCATCCGATAGTAAACTTTCTCTATTTCTTTTTGGTAGTAGGGTTTACTATGTTTTTGATGCATCCTGTATCGTTGGGGATAACGCTTTTTTGTGCTGTTTTATACACCTTTGTGCTGAAAGGGAGAAGAGATGCATTTAAAAGTCTGGGGATTACCGTTTTTGTTATTTTGATTACGGCAATCCTGAACCCCCTTTTCAGCCATTACGGGGTAACGGTTATAACATATCTCCCTACGGGAAATCCGCTGACGGCAGAATCAATCTGTTACGGAATTGCGGCAGGTGTTATGCTTTCCTCGGTGCTTCTCTATTTTTCCTGCTGTAATGAGGTTTTAACAAGTGATAAATTTACCTATCTCTTTGGGCGGATTATTCCGAAACTGTCTATGGTATTTTCAATGATACTGCGGTTTGTTCCAACTCTCATATCACGTCTTAAAGAAATTTCAGCCGTTCAGAAAACTCTGGGCAGGGACATTTCAAAGAGAAGTATCATAAAGCGTATCAAATGCGGTATAAAAATCTTATCAACCCTTATCACCTGGTCCCTTGAAAATGCAATAGAAACTGCAGACAGTATGAAAAGCAGGGGATACGGACTTTCAGGGAGAACATCATACACAATATTCACGCTAGAAAAAAGGGACAAGACGATGCTTTTAAGTATGGGTATTTTATCGGTGGTAATGGTCTGGGGAATAATGTCGGGAGAGCTTAAATATAGCTATTTCCCCGTGCTTTACACCGGGAAGTTAAGTTTTGCGACCGTATTTTTGCATACAGCATATTTTCTTTTATGTGCTGTACCTGTTTTATTTGAATGGAGGGAGGCTGTTCGATGGAATGCTATAAAATCGAAAATCTGACATTTAAATATCCTGCATCTGACAGCTATGCTCTAAGGGATGTTTCTCTTACCGTAAACCCTGGAGAATTTGTAACGGTGTGCGGTCATTCAGGGTCGGGAAAATCCACGCTTTTAAGACTACTGAAGCCCACGTTTTCTCCCAAGGGAGAGAAGACGGGAAAAATCCTTTTCACAGGTGAGGATGTTACTTTTTTTGACAACCGTGCTCAAGCGGAAAAAATAGGCTTTATTATGCAATCTCCCGACAACCAGATTGTGACAGATAAGGTGTGGCACGAGCTGTCATTCGGTCTTGAAAGCATTGGAGCAGACAATTTGGAAATACGGACAAAAGTTGCTGAAATGGCATCATTTTTCGGTATAGAGGATTGGTTTCATAAAAAGACAACGGACCTTTCAGGTGGGCAAAAACAGCTTTTGAACCTTGCCTCTGTTATGGTTATGCAGCCTGATGTTTTAATTCTTGATGAGCCGACAAGTCAGCTTGACCCCATTGCATCAGGTGAGTTTTTGAATGCTCTTTCCAAAATTAACAGAGAGCTTGGTGTAACAGTAATAATTTCCGAGCACCGTCTTGAGGAGGTTCTTACACTTTCAGACCGTGTAATACTGCTTGACGAGGGCAGTGTAAGTTATATCGGCAAACCTTGTGAACTTTCAAAAAAGTTGAAAGCTTCCAAGGACAGTATGCTTCTTCAGATGCCTGTTGCAATGCGTGTTTTCTCAGCTTTGACAGATGGAAACATATCTCCCGTAACGGTGCGTGAGGGAAAGGAATTTCTCCGTGCGTATGCAAAAGATAATTCATTTACACCAAAGGAAACGGAAAGGAAAGAAAGAAACAGAGAAACTGTTCTTTCCGTAAAAGATATTTATTTCAGGTATAAAAAGAATTTGCCTGACGTGGTAAGAGCACTTGATTTTACTGTGTCAAAAGGTGAATTTTATACAATTCTTGGGGGAAACGGCAGCGGAAAGACAACGACTCTTTCTTTACTGTGCGGTATTAATAAGCCATACAGAGGAAAAATCAAGTGGAACGGCAATCCGTCAGTAGGTTTACTGCCACAGAATCCGCAAACAGTTTTTGTAGAAAAAACAGTAGAAAAGGACCTTTGGGAAATGCTTTCGGATATTGATATTTCCAATGAAGAAAAGAAACGCCTTCTTTACGAAACAGTGGAGCTGTGTGAATTGGGAAATTTAAAAAACCGACATCCCTACGACCTTTCAGGGGGAGAAATGCAGAGGGCGGCACTTGCAAAAATACTGCTTAAAAATCCCGATGTTATTCTCCTTGATGAGCCTACCAAGGGAATTGATGCCCGTTTCAAGGAAAAACTTGCACAAATACTTAAAAAACTGCAGGAAAAAGGTGTTACGTTAATTGCAGTATCCCACGATATAGAATTCTGTGCAAAATACGCCGACCGATGTGCAATGTTTTTTGACGGAAACATTGTAAGCGAGGATGTCCCATCTGTATTCTTCGGTGGAAAAAGCTTTTACACAACTGCCGCAAACCGTATGTCACGGGGAATCATTGACAATATGATAACTGCTGAGGATATTATTTCTGCTTTCGGGAAAAAGGAAGAGTATGAAAAGCTTCCTCAAAAGAAAAAGCAGGAGCCACCCACTCACACGGTAACTCCTCCCGAAAGAAAACAGAAAGAATCCCCCGTAATGAAAAGCAATATTCTCCTTTGCCTTTTTACAGTTCTGATACTTATGCCTCTTACGGCATTTGCAGGAATGTATTTGCTGGAGGATAAAAAATATTATTTCATAAGTCTTCTTCTTATAACAGAGGCAATGATACCATTTGCTGTATCTTTTGAAAGACGAAAAGCTTCGTCAAGAGAAATTGTTGTTATAAGTGTATTGTGTGCCATTGCCGTTGCAGGGAGAATTGCCTTTTTTATGCTCCCGTTATTCAAGCCCATTGCAGCAATTGTTATAGTGACGGGAATCGCATTCGGTGCGGAAACAGGATTCCTTGCGGGTTCGGTAAGTGCCTTTGTATCCAATTTCTATTTCGGGCAGGGTCCGTGGACTCCGTGGCAGATGTTTGCCCTTGCAATGGTGGGATTTCTTGCAGGACTTATTTTCCGTAAACGGAAATATGCGAAAAACCGTGTTGTGATGTGCTTTTTCGGGTTTGTGTTGGCAACCATTGTTTACGGCCCTATATCGGATTTGAGTGCTCTTGCAGGAGTAAATACTCCCACTTGGGAATATATGCTTACGGTGTGGGGGTTGGGTATGCCGTTTAACCTCATACACGGAATCTCAACGGCATTTTTCCTCTTTGTAATCGGACGTGCACTTTGTGAAAAACTTGAAAGAATAAAAACAAAATATAGTTTATAAATGATTTATTAAACAGAATTTTTCCATAACTATTTGCAAGTTGACAAAATGCTCTAAATGTGATATGATTCAGTAATTAAAACTGTAAAAATGCACCAGCAACTTGTAAAGACAAAGGAAAATTTTTATGAAGAACAATTGTTTTAAAAAATTACCTGAGTTAATAAAAAAAGAAAACTTTAAATTGCCTTCAATAAAGTCTTGTTTGAAGGCGATTTTCTATACCGTGCTTACTGTTATGCCCTTTCTGCTGATGGATGTTTTCATAAGGATTCTTGCAAGGGACGTAAGGTATTTTCAAGCTACAATGGTTTTGCCCAATATTTTGTTTACGGTATTGTGGATTAGTTTGCTTTCGATTATTCCACGGTGCTTTAAAGGGGAGATTGGCAGAATTATATATGCGGTTTTTTTCCTTGTATTCTTTTCTGCGTTTGTGGCTAATTCCATATACTATCCCTACACCGAATTCTTTTTCGGCTTTAATTTGTTGCAGTCCGCACAAGAGGGCAGTGCCTACATAGGAGATGTTGTGAAAAACACGGACACCTTAACGGTTTTAAAGTGTCTGTTGGTTTTGACAGTAGGACTTGTGGCAGTATTTAAGTTTCCCAAGTCAAAACACACAAAATGGAAGAGTATGATTTTGTTTTTGGCTGCTTTCTCCGTTATTTATGCGACGGTTCCCGGGCTTTTGGGGCAAGCAAATAAATCCTTGAAATGGGATACCTGGAGAAATCCCAGAAATGTTTATGACAGCTTCAGCGACCAGAACAAAAATATGAAAATTTGCGGATTGTTTGAGTATACCGTAAGGGATTTTTATATAACATTCCTGATGGCAGATACTGAACAAAATCCTGATGAAATGGAGCTTCTGGAAAATACATACAGCGAGCAGACAGCACATAAAAAGAATAAATATACAGGATTCTTTAAAGGAAAAAATGTTATTTTCATTCAGCTTGAGGGAATGGACAGTTGGCTTATCACTCCTGAGGACACCCCCAACCTTTACGGAATGCTTAACAATTCCCTTGTGTTTAACAATCACTATTCATACTACACGGGAGGCGGCTCAACCTTTAATTCAGAGCTTGCAGTTTCAACGGGGTATATAACTCCCATTTCTTACACCAAGAATCCGTATTCTTTCACGGGAAATACATTTCTTTATTCTCTTCCCAGACAGCTCAAGAATGCGGGCTATTCGGCAAATGCCTTTCATATGAATACGGGAGAATACTACACCCGTGATATAAACTACAAGAATTGGGGATATGACGACTATTACAGCCTGTTGGATGACGGCAATTATGAGGATGCATCCTATCAGCTTGACAGAGAGCTTGTTCTCAACGAATTTTTCTATGAAAAAATGTTTAAGCAAGACTCCAAATTTATGCACTATATAATAACGTATACTCCCCATACTCCTTTCAGTATTAACAGTGAAACGGCAAAGCTTATTATGGCTGAATTAGAGGGGCAGGAGGGAGAAACTCCCGTTATGGCAGAGCCTCAGCCTCAGACGGAAGAAACTCCCGAGGAAGGTGAAACTGCTGAAGAGGGCGAAGAAGCCGAGCCTCAGGTAAGCGAGGAAGAGGTTGCACGGCTTTTTGCAAGTGAAACGGATAAGATGATGGGACTTCTGCTTCAGGCACTAAAGGATAACGGGCTTTTGCGAAATACGATTATCGTAGCATATGCAGACCATTATCTTTATACCCTCAACGACAAAACCATACTTGACCAATACAAAACCACGGAGAATAACCTCATAAACCAGACTCCGTTTTTCATCTGGAGTCAGGGAATGAGAAGAAGAGAATTTGATAAGGTTAATTCACAGATTGACATTTTACCCACAGTTCTCAATTTGCTGGGAATAAAATACAATGATGAGTGGTATATAGGCAGGGACATTATGGACCCCGATTATCAGGGATATGTATTTTTCAGTGACCGTTCCTGGTATGACGGTGTGAATTATGTCGAAAACGGAATTGTCACAAATAATACCGAGGCGGACCAGCAGTATATTATGGATACCAACACATATATAAATAACCTTATACAGAAAAATGACCTGACTCTTAAATACGACTTTTTTAAGAAGAAGAGAGAGTAAAAAAGTTCCCTGATTGCATAGCAATCAGGGAACTTTTTACTTGATTCCACATAGGAAATATGATATAATAAATTAGATTATATGTGCTAATGAAAAGCAGGTGATTATATGTACCTTAAACGAATAGAATTGCAGGGTTTCAAATCCTTTGCGGATAAGACCGTCATTGAAGTTCATCAGGGTGTAACTGCCATTGTCGGCCCTAACGGAAGCGGTAAGAGTAACATCTCCGATGCTGTAAGATGGGTTATGGGTGAGCAGAGTGCAAAGACTCTCCGTGGCGGAAAGATGGAGGATGTCATTTTTGCAGGTACGCAGAAGCGTAAACCTCTCGGTTATGCGGAGGTTTCTCTTGTGCTGGATAACACCACTCATTTCCTGCCTTGTGAATATGAAGAGGTAGAAATTACAAGAAGAGTTTTCCGCAGCGGTGAAAGTGAATATATGATTAACCGTACAGCCTGCCGTCTTAAGGATATTAACGAGCTTTTAATGGACACAGGTCTTGGCCGTGACGGTTACTCAATAGTCGGTCAGGGTAAAATTGCCGAAATAGTTTCTTCCAAGGGTGAAGAACGCCGTCAAATTTTTGAGGAAGCCGCAGGTATATCCAAGTACCGCTACCGTAAAAACGAGGCTGAACGTAAACTTAACCATACAGAGGATAACCTTGTCCGTGTACGTGATATATTGGGTGAGCTTACAGAACGTGTTGAGCCCCTTAGAAAACAGAGTGAAAAGGCAATCAAGTACCTTGACCTCAGGGAAGAACTCAAGGGAATCGAGGTCAGCGCGCTTCTCCAGATAACAGACATCAAGAGAGAGGAAAGTGTAAAGACAGGCGAGCTTTATCAGAATGCCGTTCGTGAATTTGAAGAAGCAAAAGCCACTCTTGACGAATATAATGAGAAAAGTGATAAGCTCTACGCCCAAATGAGGGAAACCGACAGCGAGCTTGAGGGTAAGCGTGAGCGCCTCGCAAAGCTGGAGGGTGACAGTGCTTCTATCGAGAACGAAAGAGCCATCATTAAGAATAATATAGAAAACCACAAGGTGAATATTGTCCGTATTGAAACGGAACTTGCAGGATGGTCACACAGAGAAGAGGATACAAAAGCACAGATAACTGTACTTGAGGAGCAGAAAAGTCAGTTTAATGAACGCTTTCTTAAAATGGCGGACGAGCTTCAGACTCTTGAGGAAGAGGACCGTCTTATCGGTGAGGAGGTTTCCCGCCGTGTTAAAGCTTTGGAAACTGCAAGGGAAGAGGTTTTGAATCTTCGCTCCAAAAAGAGCGAGGCACAATCAAGACTTGACAGTATTGACCTTATTACCCAAAATATCGAAACACGCCGTTTCTCAATTGAAGTTGATATTGCGGCGGCAACCGACGATATTAACCGTCTTACTGCAAAGTGCAGTGAGCTTTCCGAAAAGGCGGAAAAAGCACAGACGGAATTTGACAAGCTTTCCGACGAAGTTTTCGAGGTGAATCAGACCTACCACAATGCAAACCGCAAAAGCGGTGAGCTTAAGACAAAATATAACGAACTGTCAACACAGCTTGGTGAAAAGCAGGGCAGACGCAAGATGCTTGAGGAAATGGAAAAAGGTCTTGAGGGTTATGCCAGAAGTGTCCGTGATTTACTTAAAGCAAAAGAGGACGGTAAATACTACGGAAACCTTATCGGTGTACTCAGCAAGCTTATAACAGTTGACAAGAAATATACAACAGCCATAGAAACGGCTCTCGGCAATGCAATGCAGAATATCGTTGTAGATACCGAAGCTGATGCAAAAGAGGCTATTGAATATCTAAAGTCCAACAGACTTGGACGAGTTACATTCCTGCCTGTATCCTCTCAGGAGGGAAGACGGCTTGACAACGAAGACCGTGTTATGGCAAATGACGGTGCAGTTTCCGTTGCAAGCGATGTTGTGGAATGTGATAGCTTGGTAAAAAATGTTATCGAGGCACTTTTGGGCAGAACCATAATTATGGATAATATGGATAATGCGGTGAAGCTTGCAAAGGCAACTCATTACAAATTCAAAATAGTAACTCTTGCAGGCGAGCTTTTGCAGCCCGGCGGTAGTATTACCGGTGGTAGTGTAAACCGTGCACAGGCACTCTTAGGCAGAAAGGACGAGATAGAGCGTCTTAATCTGGAGTGTGGTAAGCTTCAGGAACAAACAGAAAAGCTTGAAGACGAAATCGACGATTTGATGGAGCTTGCAGAAAAGAGCAGAAGAAAAGAATCACAGCTTCGTGAAAAGTTATCCGAAAGCGAAAATAAGCTTATGAAGGTCAAGGCGGAAGCTGATATGAAAGAAAGCCTTCTTAAAATGGCGCACGAGCGCCATGAAAAGCTTATGGGTGAAAAAACGCAGATTTCCACTCAGCAGACAGACACCGTGGAAACAAAGAAAAAGCTTCGTGAAATCCTTGAAGGCTCCGACGATCTTATAGAAAAGGCAGAAGAAATCGTAAGAGCCAAGCAGGAATCCGTAAGGGAAGAAACCCTGCGCCGTGAAGCACATTCGGGCAAGGTTATTGATAAGAAAATGGAAATCAATAGCGCCCAGAAGGATGTTGAAATTGCGCAGCAGAGAATTGAGGATGCAAAACGCAGTATACTGAATTCTCAGTCCGACTATAAGCAGAAGCTTGACGAAAAACGTGCGCAGGAAGATATGATAGCATCTCTTGAAAAGCAGATTGAAGAAAATCTTATGCGCCAGAATCAGTGTGCAGTTGCCATTGAGTCTATGAAAGAGGAAATCAAGGCGTATATGAGCGGACGAAGCGGAAACGACATTGAGCTTGAAAAACTCCGCGAGGGTATTAAGGAGCTTAATGAAAAAATCCTTGTTCTTCAGGGAGAGGTTGTACGAATTGAAACCAAGAAGAATAAGATTGAAGAGGATTTGGAAAATGCCGCTAACCGTCTTTGGGATAACTACGAGCTTACATACAATACTGCTCTTGAATTTAAAAAGGACATCGGCTCACTTTCCGAGGCACAGAAAGTAATTTCACAGCTTAAGAATTCTATCCGTGCATTGGGTAATATTAATGTTGATGCCATTGAAGAGTATAAAGAGGTCAAGGGCAGATATGAATTTATGAGCACTCAGGTTGCCGATATGGAAAAGGCGAAATCAGACCTTGAAAAGCTCATCGGCGAAATGATGGCTGTA
>JAZRFC010000077.1:0-15867 GCA_045661145.1 Clostridia bacterium
AGTTGCCAAGCGTTACAGAATCGCTTGATGGCTGTATTCCGGAAAAGATTACTTTTTTATCGCTAATCATATTATCTCCTTTAATTTTCAAAAAATGAGTATTTTGGAAAAAAACAAAATCCTTTCTACATTTTACCATAAATACACCGTTTAGTAAAGGCTTTTTTAAAAATTAACAAATGGTTAAAAAACAGGGAACAGTGCTACTTTGTCAGCGCTGTTCCCAAATAGGTTTTATTTATTTTTTGATGATTTACTGGTCAGTGCCATTTCACCGTCCATATACATCGCTGCAAGGCCCAGCAATACAAGAATTGATGATATATATACTATAACAGGAATGAATTTGTCATATATAAACGCGCAAATAATTTCGGCAGTGCCTCCGCCAACAACAAGTGCCGCCACATATCCAAAGAATGTCATTCCTCCGGCAAAAAGAGTAATCATAATACCATAGCCGAAAATCATTTTAATAGCAGAAGAAATTTTTTTCATATTAAAACCTCCTTACATTCCCAAAATAGGAAGCCATCCCATAAGACATACAACCTCTAAAATAAACTGGGCTGCAACCCACCAAAGGTTGTTCTTAAAGGTCTTTGAAAAGTCTGATTCAGCAAGCGACATTCCAGCATACATACCGAGACCAAGTGGCGGTGTAATGCCGCACATAACTCCACAAATACAAGGAAGCATTGCTGCTGCAAGTAAGGGATTTACTCCCGCAGAAGCAAGCGTTGATATGAATGCGGGTCCAAATATTACAACGAGTGAAGACCCGGGGATTACCATTCCCAAAAAGCACGTAAATAAACAGATGAATACGACCATACCCAGCTTAGAGAAATTCATCGATGTGATAAAAAGCTCCATTTCCTCGGCAACATTCATATCCTTAAATAATCCCCCTACCATATAACCGATAATACATACACCGATTGCAGGTGAAATGGATTTAACCGCCCCGGCAAACATTTTTGCAAGAGCAGACGGAGTAACGGCGTTTTTATCTTTTGTGATAAGGCAGGTGTACATTGCAGAAATACCGGCTATGAAAAGAAGAAGCGAACTTGAAAGATTTTTTGCACCCTGTGCGCCGAGCCGTGCAGTAAAGAAATTATCCTTAAAAGCATAGTCGAGGGCAAACGGAAGAAGAATAATTACCGGCAGCAAAAGTCCCTGCCAGCCACTTTTAAACACCTCTCTCAGTTTCGGAAGCTCTTCTTTAGTCATTGGTTCTACTTTATAATATTTGCAAAAGCCCCAAACCATTAAAAGACGCTGAAATATAAACCACAGTGAAATTCCCCAAAGCACAATCCAGAACTGTCCCTGAGACAAATTCGTACTCGGGTAAAGTGCAACATATGCGCCCATTGCGGCAACAATGTTTGAAGAGGGAGGAATCATATTTCCCATATAGCTTGCATTACTTACAATATTTGCTGCAAGCTCGCGTGGGAACCCCGATTTAATCATCGCAGGAACGGAGAGAGTTCCCGTTGCCATTACATTTCCGGGGCCGCTTCCCGAAAGTGCGCCCATAAAGCCGGAAGCGACAACGGACACATATCCCGCACCACCTCTTACTCTTCCTAAAAGCGACAATATGATTGCAACACAGCTGTCAATAACCTTTGTTTTTGTGAGGATCACTGACATTGCAACAAATGATGTCATTGAGTAAATGAGCGATGTACTAAGACCTTGATTTATGTAACTAAGCACATTTGACCATTTACCGGTAACGGCAAGAAGAACAATAAAGCTCAGCAAAATTGCTTCGTAAACCGGTCGTTTAAAAATCATAAACCAAATGACAATGACAAGTAACATTATGCCCAGATAAATAAAAGCTGACGGCATATCAAAACCTCCTGTTATTCTGCAATAGTTATAAAAAACATTCCTAAGTGGTTATAATATAACATACAGAAGATTTTTTGTCAATACAAAATTGAAAAATTTGTTGCATAGTAAATCAAATTGGATTATAATTGGTTTGTGAGGTGGATATTATGAATTCCAGACAATTGCAGTATGCGATAATCCTTTCTGAAACAAGAAATTTTTCTTATGCGGCAGAAAAAATAGGGGTATCTCAGCCGGCATTTTCAAAGCAGATACTTAATCTTGAAAACGAGATTGGAATAAAGCTTTTTGACCGCAGTACAAATCCGCTTTCACTTACTGCGGCAGGCGAATTTTTCGTAGAAAAAGCGAAGGAAATAGTTTTTTTAGAGGATGTTCTTGTAAAAACTCTTGAAAAGTATAAAACAGGCGAAAAAGGAAGACTTGTAATCGGTGCAGTGCCTTTCAGAAGCTCATATATGATGCCCGGGCTTATTAAAGCACTAAAGGATAGATATCCGCATCTTAAGATTGTTTTGGAAGAATGCGGACTTTCAGAACTGGAGAAAGGACTAAACGATGGGGAATATGACTTTGCAATTATGAATCTTCCCATAAATAATCCCCATCTTGAGGCGATACCGCTTGAAGAGGACACTCTTACACTTGCAGTTCCAAAAAAATATGCCCACCTTGTTAAAACAGAAAAAGAAGGCGAGATAGATGACTTTTCTTTGGCGAAGGACGTGCCTTTTGTAACGGTCAGAAAAGAGCAGGAAATGCGAAGGCTTTTTGACGCGCTTTGCATAAAGGCGGGAATTGAGCCTGATATATACGCCACTGTTACGGGAGTTGCTACTGCGTGGGAGGTTGTAAAAAGCGGCGTGGCTGCTACAATTATTCCAAAACAGTTTATCGAGGCAAAAGACGATTATAAGAATGTAGAAATTTTCAAAATAAAAAACACTCCCTATGTACGCCGGAGTGCTGTTGTTTTAAGACGCGGCCAGTTTGTTTCAGAATATGCAGAGTTTGCAATAGAAGAATTAAAAAAGATGTAAATAAAGGGTTGCAGGACCCTTTATTTACATCTTTTTGTATGCTTTAGAAATATTAAATATCCGACCACGCATCTTCAATAATTTTCATAACGGTGTCATATTCAAGTTTTTGAAGCTGCATATCGTTTCCATCCTTATCAAGGATTTTGATTGTTTCGCTGATTTTACATAACGTTTTTGCAAAATCCTCTTTCGTATCATCCATAACGTGAAGTCTAAAGATAACTCTGTCAAGGGAGCTTGTTGAAGATATTTCATCACCAACAAATTTAAATTGCCTGTTTTGAAGAAGTTGAGGCATAGCGTTAATTTCTTCAACGCCGGAAATTTCGCTTATTACACCAGGCTTTAACGGAATATAATAATTACAACAATATTTACTAAAGTTGTAGTTATCCTGCTCTTTTGCATTATAAGAAGTCATTTTTCCGGTTAAAGCAAATTCTATCATCATTTCAAGAGAGCTTATACCATTTAACTTTTCAGCAAAAACATAGAATTGCTCGCCGCCCATTCTCAGACCTGATTCGTGGAAGTACAGCTTTCCGTTTTCTTCAAATCCCTGGAACATAATATTGCCGTATTTTATACCAATATCCTTAACGAGGTTTATAACAGCAGGCTCCGTATTCTTCTTATACTCAGAAAGGAATTTAGGAGAGAACATATGAAACAAACAAGATGCTGCTGTTGATTTTTCCACATCTGTTTTATATTTGAGGAATGATGAAGAAAGACTGCAATATCCATCCTGAACAGTGTAGTGAATGAAAATTTCATTTTCACTCTGCATATATCTTTCGCATACGATTTTCTTGCTTTCGGATTCTTCGTAGAGTTTTTTGTAGTAGCTGATAAGCTCCTTTTCGTTATCGCATCGCATTATTCCTCTGCCCCCGCTTCCGTCGGCAGGTTTAACCATTACAGGATAAACAATTTTGTCAAGGTCTTCACGTTTAAAATCAATGCTTATGTTGTATATATCGGGGGTGGGGACACCATGCTTGATACACAGCTCCTTAAACTTTCTCTTGTCGTTTGAAACAATGTCAAACTGCTCAACTGTGCCGCAGCAGGGAAGACCTGCTTTTTCGCAAATCTGAGCATAGAAAGGAAGATGTGAGTCTGTCCATCCTACAAAAATACCATCAACGTGATTTTCTTTGATAAGCTTAACCATTTCGTCAATGTTCGAAAAGTCTACCATCCAGTGTTCATCTGAAATTAGCTTTGCAGGTGATTTTTCAGCAGGATAGAAATTCGCCACAATAGTTTTTATTCCCATTTCTTTTGCCCTGATAACTGCACAAGCAGCAAGAGATGAACCGTCTAAAAATAAGAGTTTTTTTCCTCGTAAATCCATAATTTCCTCCCATAAATTTTAGTATACTAATATTTTTTTCCAGTTTTTTTGAGTATGGCATTGATTTCAGGACGAAATCCGACTTGTGATGGAATTTGCCATACAAATTGTCCTCTGCGGTTTGCTTCAACCAAAATCCAGCCTTTATCCGTCAATGCAATATCCCATCCGGTATAGCGATTGTCAGGAATAACTTGTGACAGCTGTTTAACCAGGGTTTTCGCTTCATCCCATCGGGGGATACAGAAACCGATTAATTGTTTTTTTGTCTGCGGGTGACAGGTAAAGGTATGACCATATTCGTCTGCCGCAGCAAAAATGCGTCCGGTTTCAGCATCAAGAGTACATATAATTCCTCCCGAGCCGGCATTATCCACGGTGTTTCCGTTCTGACCGACTCTGAAAAACGGGTTTATTATAATGGTTTCATCATCAAGACGAATTGTAGGAACTCTTACTGTATTTACTGAAGATGGGTGAAATTCGGCTATGTTTTCATCCTGAACTATAAATTCTTCTGCTATGAATTTGCCATTATATTCAGATAACATTGAAGTATATTTGTCTTCAGTACAGTCATATTGTGCTGTTTGTATAATTTGAATTCCTTTTCCGCATGACATATTAAGAGGTTTAATTATAAACTTAGTGTGTGATAAAACAAAGTCCTTGAATTGAGAAAATTGATTTTCACATTCAAATAGTATAACTTCACGTTTGTAAAAGCTCTTAAACTTGTTATATGTTTTCCATTTATCATCGAAAAATAAATCGTTTTTATGCTGGTTTAGTATGCACGCATAACCCAGATGTTCCCAATCAGCTACAAAACGAAGTCTTTCGCTTTTGCTCTTTTGGGCAAAATTGTAACATAAAAATTCATCAAAACCAAAGCCATAGCGTGAATAAACAGACAGCATATCTTTTATGTATCTTTTTTTATCGTCGTTATTTTCAAAGGATACTCCAAAATCAGACAATGTCCCGGAAGCTGCTTTTTTAAGCTTGCTGCGTTTTAGCATTGTGCCCGCAAGAAAATAATATGTGTGGCGTACCAATCTATTGTTTTTAATATCTTCCTTGTTCATAATTAATCCTTTCTGTATCGGATGAATTTTGGGGCTGCTGCATATATGCCCTTTCTATATGTAAACTTACGGGCTGCTGTTCGCCCTGTCCGATTCCATCTCTCTTTAAAACTTTAAAAACGGTCATAAAGATAATTTTAATGTCCAGCCACAAAGAAATATTATCCACATACCATACATCGTAATTGAATTTTTCTTCCCATGAAAGGTTATTTCTGCCCTTGCACTGAGCAAGTCCCGTAAGACCAGGCCGTACTTCATGGCGACGTCTTTCTTCAGGGGTATAGTAGTCAAGATATTTCACCGTAAGAGGTCTGGGTCCTACAATAGAAATATCTCCAACAAGAATATTAATCAGCGAAGGCAGCTCGTCTATTGACAATGAACGTATAATCCGTCCGTATTTGTTAAGACGCTGCTTGTTAGGCAAAAGGTTTCCGTTTTCATCTTTATCATTTGTCATAGAACGGAATTTAATTAGCTTGATTATCCTTTCTTCCTTTGTTGACCCAATGATTTTGCCGGGACGCTTTTGAATGTAAAATGGGTTTCCTTTCATTGCAATTGCACCTATAAGTGTAAACATCAGCAAAAACGGAAAAAGTACAATTAAACTGGTTAATGACAGCAGAAAATCAAACATTCTCTTAAAATACTTCGCGTACATTATGTATAGCTCCTTTGGAAAATTTATTATGAACGATATAACGGAAAGAAAGCAGAATTTTCATCAAATACGCTTTCCCTTGAACGCAATTGTATAAGCTTTTGATAAATGTCGTTATTATACACCCTTTTGCCGATATGAAATCTATGTAAATCATCTAAACGGTAAAAAGATTTTTTAAACTTGAACAGGCTGTCTTCACCGCTGCCCAGACCGCCTCCCAGATATAGTGTTTTGCACCCGTTTGCATAGGCCCACAGTGCTGCTTTATATAAAAGCAGATTTGATGGAGCAAGATTGGAATATTCCCTGATTGACCCGGAAAGATGATAGTTCATACGACCGTTTGCGGTAAGCATAATTGCTGCTGCAATGACTTTATTATCCAGCGTAGCATAGAAAACCTGAGCATTTTGAGAGAGGTCATTACACACAGATTCATAAAAGGCAGGAGAAAAGTAGTAGTATGTATCTGCCTCATCTTTATCCATTGTGCTGTTATATATATCACGAAACGTTTCGTAAATTTCAGGATATCTGCCATTGTAAATCTTAATCTCGTTTTTTTGTGCCTTACGTATAACATTGCGGTTTTTGCTCGTAATGTTTTCCCAAATAGCCTCAGGTGAAGAAACATCAAGCGTAACAGTAAATCCAAGCGGAACAATATCATAGAAATTATTTGAATACAAATGATTTTCCAAGACAGGATGGAAGCGTACAAATTCAGAGATAATGCTGTTTTCAAAGCACCATTTTTCATACTGAGCAAACATATTTTCCGGATTTTCTCCTTCAACTATCCAGCCGCCGTAACCGTACGGTGTTGAAAAATCAAAATATTTTCCTTCTTCCAGAATTCCCAAAAAACGGCAATCATGGGAAATATCTCTTTTCATTACAACATTGATGCCCCTGGCACACTTATCTTCATAAAAAAACAGCAAAGGCTCGCCGTCGCCATGAATTTTGAATGCCT
Organism: Clostridia bacterium; assembly: GCA_045661145.1. Taxonomy (GTDB): domain Bacteria; phylum Bacillota; class Clostridia; order UMGS1883; family UMGS1883; genus UMGS1883. The sequence continues at coordinate 7,013 of JAZRFC010000077.1, forward strand.
TGACATATCCTGACAACCAATAAACGTCATAATTATGAAAGGAACGAACTGCAGCATCCCAATTTTCACTTTGTTCTAATGTATATACGTTAAACATCAGACACTCATCCTTTTTTAATAAAACTCTTTATAACAGAAACAATCCGCAGCATATCTTTTTCGGTGTAACGCTGGTCGCAAACAAGACTCAGCTCATCATCGTAAAGCCTGAGGTTTTCTTTTGTTAAAAAATGATAACTGCTCCTGGGCCAATGAATGGGGCAGTATATCTCGTTTTGGATTAAATGCTTTCTAAGCTTATCCCGATTATTTGTCAAAATAGGTACAAACATCGGACAGTCGTCTTTTTCGATGGATCTAAACAATGCGATATCTGAAAATGCGTCCAAAAGGATAGCAGCATTGTTTCTGCGTCTTTTTAAGATGAAATCAACATCTAATTTTTTTGCCAGTTCAACATCGCGTATATCGGGGGGGAACACCCCCATATATTCAAGAAACTCTTCAGCCTTCGCAAAAAGAGAAAGGTACGTTTTATCTTCTGCTTTGCCTTCTATATAGTCAGATTTATAGAGCATTGCCTCACAGCGTAGCTGACTATATGGAAAATGCGGTGTTTCGTATTTGACGTGATTTTTCAATCCCCAAGAAAATCCTCCTGTCCAAAAGCCTGCCCACTTACGCAAACTTCCAAAATGGTAATGTGCCTTGTTAAACTTTCCCGAAAAAAGAGAATGTGTAACATCGCTGATAATAATCCCATTATAATCCGAAACCGAAAAAGGAAGTGAATAACCAAAATAGTCCAAAATTAAAAGGGCGTCTGTTTGTAATTTAGAAAAGCAGATTTTTGGATTCAGTGACGGATAAAAAACAATCCCTATATTTGCATCAACAAACGGTTTTATCATACTTTCACAACACCAGTCGGGAAGAGCTACGCTTTTAAAATTATTTTCTCGTATGATTGCACAAAGAGCACTGCGACCAGACTGAAACCATTGTGTGTCTGACGGAAAAAGGCCATTTTCATCTGACACTGGAACATCCCAAAACTCGCTTCCGATTTCCGCTCTCATAAAAATACCTCATATTATAAAAAATCCAGTAACTAATATATTTTATAATACACCCTTTTTATTGTTATGTCAAATACTTTTGAAAGGTGAAGTATGCAAACAGAAAGTTTGTTGTTGACTAATTTGCACAAATGTACTATAATATAATAGTTAGAATATATGTGTAACTTACAAGGGAAGAGGGGGATTGAAAATGTCTGAAAACGAAAGGATTTGGCTGTCGTGCCCTACAATGCACGGCGAGGAACAGGTTTTTATAAAAGAGGCTTTTGATACAAACTGGGTGGCCCCTCTGGGAAAAAACGTTAATGAGTTCGAAAAAGAGGTTGCTGCGTTTGTCGGCGTTAAAGAAGCGGCAGCTATGACGGCGGGAACACACGCACTTCATATGGCAGTAAAGCTTGCAGGTGTTAAAGAGGGCGATATTGTACTTTGCTCCGATCTCACTTTTTCTGCAACGGTTAATCCTGTCAGCTACGAAAATGGCGTACAGGTTTTTATCGACAGTGAGCGTGATACGTGGAATATGGACCCTGTGGCACTTGAAATTGCACTTAAAAAATATAACGGCAGGGCTAAGGCTGTTATGCTTGTGCACCTTTACGGCGTGCCTGCAAAGATTGATAAAATTAGGTCGCTTTGTGAAAAGTACGGCGTAACACTTATCGAGGATGCGGCAGAGTCGCTCTCAGCTACATATAAGGGAAAACAAACGGGTTCTTTTGGAAAATACAGCGCTGTAAGCTTTAACGGAAATAAAATCATTACAACATCGGGCGGCGGAATGTTTCTTTCAGACGATGTAGAAGCAGTTAAAAAAGTGCGTTTTTACTCTACTCAGGCACGCGAGCCGTTTGCGTATTATCAGCACGAAGAAATTGGATATAACTACCGTATGAGTAACATCGTTGCAGGTATCGGCAGAGGACAAATGCTACACCTTGACGAGCACAGAAAATTAAAAGAGGAAATCTATTTCAGGTATAAAGTGGGATTAAAGGATTTGCCCGTAGAGATGAACCCTTACGAGCAGTGCAGTGTCCCGAATTTCTGGCTCAGCTGTATGCTTATAGATGAAGACGCAATGAAATATACAAATCCTGAGAAGATACGTCTTGACCTTGAAAAGGAAAATATCGAGGCAAGACCCATATGGAAGCCTATGCATATGCAGCCTGTATATAAAGATAATGATTTTATAACAGCAGGTGACTCGGTAGGAGAGGACATTTTCAATCGCGGATTATGTCTTCCCAGTGATATAAAGATGACAAAGACACAGCAGGAAAGAGTAATAGACCTAATCAAAAAAAGTTTTGAGGGATAAAAATGTCTAAAATTGTTGTACTGACAAATTCGATAGTAGGAATCAGATGCTTTAGAATTGAAGTCATGAAGAAGTTTTGTGATGACGGCCATGATGTTACAATATACTGCCCGGAACATGAAGAAATACAGGAAATCACCGATGCCGGCTGCAAAGTGGGTTTTGTGAAAAATATAGAGCGTAGAGGAACAAGCATTTTAAAGGATATAAAGCTGTTTTTTGAATATGTAAAAATACTTATTAAGGAAAAGCCCGATATTGTATTTTCTTATACAATTAAGCCAAACATATACGGTGCTCTTGCATGTGCTATTTTAAATATTCCTTGTGTTCCCAATATCACGGGATTAGGAAGTGCCGTTGAAAACGGTGGCAAAATGCAGCTTCTTACTGTATTTTTGTACAAGATAGGGTTTGTACGGGTGAAAAAAGTATTTTTTCAAAATCAGGAGAATATGGATTTCTTTGTCAAAAAGAAAATTGCTATGGGTAAACACGAGATTCTTCCCGGCTCTGGCGTAAATCTTGAAAAATTTTCTCTTTTGCCTTACCCCGAAAAGGATACAGTGGAATTTGCATTTATTTCACGCATAATGCGGGAAAAGGGTGCAGACCAGTATCTTGAGGCGGCAGAAATTATTAAAGAAAAATATCCCGATACCGTTTTTCACGTTTGTGGTTCCTGCGAAGAAACTTATCAGCAGAAGCTTCGGAAAATGCAGGAAAAGGGAACAATAATCTATCATGGAAGACTAAAGGATATACGCGATATACATAAAGAAATTCATTGCACGATTCATCCTACATATTATCCCGAGGGGATGAGTAATGTTCTGCTTGAATCTTGTGCAAGCGGCAAGACGGTAATTACGACAAACCGCAGCGGATGCCGCGAAATTGTTGATGATGGCATAAACGGATATATCATCGAGCAGAAAAATACAGAGGATTTGGTTTTAAAAATAGAAAAATTTCTTTCGCTTTCCTTTGAAGAGAGGAAACAAATGGGTATAGCGGGAAGAAAAAAGGTAGAGAAAGAATTTGACAGAAATATTGTAATTGACAAGTATATAAAGGAATTAGAGCAATTAAATAATAATATTTAAGGGGAGAAAAAATGAAAAAACTCGCGATTATATGCGGAACTCTTCATTCAGGCGGTGCAGAAAGGGTAATTTCAATTATATCTGAAAAGCTTGCTGAAAAGTATAGTGTAGAGATTATACTATATTATGACAGAAAAATCTGGTATAATATATCAGATAAAGTGCGTGTAACAGTGATTGAGACGGAATGTACTAGAAAAGGTGTTATAAATAGAGCACTGTGGCTCAGAAGACACCTCAAAAAAAATGCAGATGTAGTTTTGTCGTTTTTGGCACCTTTTAATATTTTTACGTTGCTTTCGACTTTTGGCGTGAAAATGCCAAAAATAGTAGCCGACCGTAATGACCCAAGATTTGTTCCCACAAACAAGCTTATACGGCTTCTGCGTGATTTTGTATACAGATTTGCAACAGCTGTTGTTGTGCAGAACGATAACAATAAAAAGTATTTTTCAAAGAGTATACAGAAAAAGTGCCATGTTATATTTAATCCCGTTATGTTTGAGAGATATAAGGCCATAGGGTTGACCGCAGAAAAAAGCAACAAAATAGTATGCGTCGGAAGGATAATAAAGCAGAAGAATAATAATATGCTTATAAACGCTTTTAAAAATATCAGTGACGAGTTTAAAAATGTAAGACTGGTATTTTACGGCGAGGGAAATATGAAAGAAGAGCTTGAAAAGAAAGTCAACAATATGGGACTGGGCGAAAAGGTTCAATTTAAAGGGAATGTAAAGGATGTCATAGAAAATATAAAAGATGCAAAAATGTTTGTAATGACAAGTAATTATGAGGGGATGCCCAATGCACTTTTAGAGGCTATGTGTGCGGGACTTCCTGTTATTTCGACCAAGGTGTCAGGTGCAGTAGATGTTATTGAAAACGGAAAAAACGGTATTTTGGTCGATATAAATGATGAAAAGGCACTTTGTGATGCGATGTGTAGTTTTCTTAATGATGAAGTTTATGCAAAAAAATGTGCTGAAAATGCAGTAGGTGTTTCACAAATGCTTGATACAGAGCTGATAATAAAAAATTGGACTGAACTTATAGAGAGGGTTGTTTCAATATGAAAAAATTCATAAAAAGGTTGAGTAGATTCCTACCCGATTCCATATATATACGGATGAAGTATTTTCTTAGAATGAAAAAATTTCTTAATCTTAAAAACCCTAAAACCTTCAACGAAAAATTGCAGTGGCTAAAGCTTCATGACAGAAATCCTGAATATATAAAGATGGTTGACAAGTATGCCGTAAGAGATTACATAAAAGAAAAAATCGGCGAGGAGTACCTTATCCCTCTTTTAGGTGTATGGGACAGCTTTGACGAGATTGATTTTGATTCTCTTCCCGACCAGTTTGTACTTAAATGCAATCATGACAGCGGCGGACTTGTAATCTGCAAGGATAAAAGTAAGCTTGACATAGGTGAAGCAAGAAGAAAAATTACGCGGTCTCTTAAAAGTAACTACTATTGGCACGGAAGAGAATGGCCATATAAAAATGTCAAACCTAGGATAATTGCGGAAAAGTATATGTCAAATAATGGTGATATTGAGACAGAACTTACCGATTATAAATTTTCGTGTTTTAACGGTAGAGTTGATAATGTTATGTTATGTCTGGAACGAAGCACCGGTGATGTGAAGTTCCGCTATTTCGATAAAGAATGGAACCTTTTAAGATATGATTTACAAGGAAAAGCACTTCCAAAGGGATACACAATCCCAAAGCCTGAAAAAATGGATGAAATGTTCGAATTGGCAGGAAAACTTTCTGATGAATTTAGATATCTGAGGGTGGATCTGTATTGTTCTGAAAATAAAATTTATTTTGGCGAATTAACTTTTTTCCCACAGAGCGGATTTGATACCGATATATTAAAAGAAACGGATGAATTGTTTGGAGCATATCTTGATTTAAATCGATAAAAAGGTTTTATGCGGAAATCTGGATTTAGACGAAAGGATGAAAATGATGAAAAAGGGACTTGTAAGTATTGTCATTCCATCATACAATGGAAGTGATAAAGTTTGTAGAGCTGTTAAAAGTGTGTTGAATCAGACGTATAAAGACATAGAAGTAATAGTAGTAGATGACAACGGACTTGGCACTGAAGAGCAGATAAGAACAGAAAACGCCCTAAAAGAGTTTATGGACTGTCCGAATTTCCACTATATAACACACGAAGTTAATAAAAACGGCTCGGCTGCAAGAAATACAGGTGCAAGAGCAGCTGAGGGTGAATTTATCGGGCTACTTGATGATGATGATATATTCCTTCCGCATAATATAGAAACACATATGGAACGTTTCAGGACGTTAAGTGAAGATTATGCACTTACGTACTGTTCTTTAGAGGAATATCGAGGCGATACATTTATAAAAGAATATCGTAGAAAAAAGAGCGGAAGCTTATTTTATGAGGTTATGCGTCATTTTGTTGTAGTAGGTAGTAGCGCGCTTGTTGTGCGGAAGTCTGCATACGATGCAGTGGGTGGATTTGATGAAAGCTTCAGACGCCATCAGGACTGGGAATTTACGGCAAAAATTGCTCATAAATATAAAATTAGTGCAATTGAAGAAGTCGGCATAAGAGGCTATCTTGAATACAGAAACTCTCCGAAAGACTACGAAACCGCGAAGAAATACCGCGTGCATTATATCGAAAAAATGATGCCGTATATAAAAACACTGTCCAAAAAACAGCAAAAGGAAGTAATCACAGCAAACTACATAAGTGTGATGATGCAGCTTTTAAGAAAAGGTAAAATCGGAAAGTTTCTCAAGGAATACAGAAGCTTTCACTTGGGGCTTTATGGAATCTGGTTTGTTGTAAAATCGTTTTATGCCTACATTTTTGTGAATAAGAATTTCTGGACGTTAAGAAAAAGAAAGTAATTTTATTTGAAAGGTTTTAATATGAAAAAGAAAAATTATATACCATCTCTTTTAATTGCATATCTGCTTTCAATCAGTGCTATCAATAGAATGATGGGAATAGTTCTTGATAAAAGTGACGGAATTATGATTATGAATCTTATTCCGGTAGCGGCTTTACTTGCATTGCACTTTTTTATGTCTGACAAGAAAAAAGACCTTAATATGAATAAAAGCTCGCTTCTTTTTGTATATTACATTGTCAGTGTGATTGTAGTATATAAATATGCTGCTATCAGAACAACGCTTTCTTACACAAATGTTTTTGTATATTGTTTCATTCCTGTTTATCTGTCTTTTTACAAGGTCGATGTGGAAAAAATATTAAAGTATATGATGTTTTTCTCAGCACTTTTGATTCCTGTTTCGGGCCAATACTTTAAAAGCTTAGGGTACTCGTATGAAACCATAGGTATGTCAGCAACATACAGCATATTGCCGTTTGTAATTGCAGCAGCAACCCATTTTATGTATTACCGGAAAAAAATCGGCTTTTTTATTAGCATAGGCTACGCTATAAATATATACTATTTGTTACAGATAGTATATTTTGGAAACAGGGGTGCGATTATAACCCTGATGGTTTTTTCATTGCTTGTATTCCTAAATAGAACTAATTCTGAAGGAACAATAAAGAAAACCACAGGAAAAGCTTTTTTTATAACTGTATTGGTAGGTATCATTTCGATTTTGGTAGTAAGTAATATAGAAATAATTATTTTAACTGTTCATAAATGGCTTAGTTCTATGGGTATCGAGTTTGCGTTTATAAGTAAATCTGTGGTAAAAATGAGCCGTGGTGATTTATCTAACGGAAGAAACAGCCTGTTTGATTTTGTAATACAAGGGATAGGGGAACATTTTTTGGTTGGAAACGGAATTTCTTCAATCTGGTATAAAAGCTTTGGAAGATTTCCTTACCCCCACAATCTGTTTTTGCAGATGTGGTACGACCTTGGAATAATTGTGTCACTTCCATTACTTTTTATGGTGGGAAAAGCTTTCAAAAGAACACTTTTTGACAGTACTATAAGCAAAGGGGCAATGGTATTATTTGTGTTTTTGTTTTCGCTTTCCATCCCAAGACTTTGCTATTCGTCTGAATTTTGGGGAAGTACGCCGTTTTGGCTTTTAATGATGTTTACAATTTCTCCTAATATTTATGATGATAATTCAGTAAAAGTAAAAGACTGTTTAGAAGATGAGGGTGTAGAAAATGAGTAGCAAAAATACAAGAGTGCAGGTTGTGTCGGGCTTAATATGGAGGTTTTCCGAAAGAATACTCGCTCAGCTTGTGACCTTTATAGTATCGATAATTCTTGCCAGACTTCTTTCCCCCGAGCACTATGGCGCAATTGCCATTGTAAATATATTTATAGCACTTGCTAATGTTTTTGTAACAGGCGGATTTGGAAATTCCCTTATACAAAAGAAGGATTCTGACGATACCGATTTTTCTACGGTATTCTATTTTGGAATAGCTATTGGAATACTGTTTTATTTAGTTGTATTTGTATCAGCTCCTTTTATTGCTTCTTTTTACAATATGCAAATACTTACTCCTGTTTTAAGGGTGATGGGATTAAGGCTGATTGTTGCAAGTGTAAACAGTGTGCAGCACGCATATGTATCTAAAGAGATGATGTTCAGGCGCTTTTTCTGGTCAACGCTTATAGGAACCGTCGGAAGCGCCGCAGCAGGTATAGCTATGGCATATATGGGCTTTGGCATATGGGCACTTGTGGCGCAGTATATGCTTAATACAATGATAAATACAGTTGTTTTATGGGTTACCGTCAAGTGGAGACCTAAAAAACTGTTTTCTTTTAAAAGGCTTAGATATCTTTTTTCATACGGATGGAAAATTCTTGTTGCATCCTTGGTGAGAACAGGATATAAAGAGGTACGCGGACTTGTAATAGGAAAGGCGTACACTCCGTCAGACCTTGCTTTTTACGATAAGGGAAAAGGTTTCCCGGGACTTGTTACAACAAATATATATGTCGCTATACAAAGTGTTGTTTTTCCGGCAATGTCACGTGTTCAGGATAATATACAGCAGCTTAAGGCTATGACGCGCAGACTGGTAAGATTGCATAGCTATTTGGTTTTGCCGCTTCTCATCGGACTTTCTCTGGTGGCAGAGCCTGTTGTAAAGCTTTTGCTTACGGAAAAATGGCTTCCATGTGTGCCCTTCTTGCAGGCATTTTGCATAATTTTAGCGTTTGAGCCTGTTCAGACAGCTAACCTTCAGGCTATTAAAGCAATTGGAAGAAGCGATATATACCTTAAGCTTGAAATAATAAAAAAATCATTAGGAATATTGGTTCTTATTATCAGTGCCCGCTATGGAGTGTGGGAAATTGCTGTCGGAGAAATTATAGTGGAAATTTTGGCA
>JAZRFC010000078.1:0-4814 GCA_045661145.1 Clostridia bacterium
TTATCAACGAAAACGATACCGTTGCAACGGAAGAAATTTCGGTAGGTGACAACGACACCCTGTCTGCCCTCGTTGCAAAAAGCTGTGAGGCGGACCTCCTGGTGCTTTTATCCGATATTGACGGGCTTTACACAGCCGACCCCCACAAGGACAAGGATGCAAAGCTTATAGATGTGGTTACCGAAATTACTCCCGAAATCATTGCCGTTGCAGGGGGTAAAGGCTCTTCTCTCGGCACGGGAGGTATGGCAACAAAAATCAAGGCGGCACAGATTTGCAGCGAAAGCGGAATTGATATGGTAATTACAAACGGCGCAAACCCCTATGTGCTTTATGATATTGTCGAGGGCAAAAGCACCGGCACAAAATTTGTGGGAAAAAGGTGAAGAAAATGACCACACAACAGTTACTTGAAAGAGCAAAGGCGGCAAAGCTTTCTGCAATGCTCCTTGATACCCAGACGAAAAACGCGGCGCTTTCAAAGATGGCGGATAAACTCATTGAGCATACCGACAAAATTCTTGCCGCAAATAAAATTGATGTAGAAAATGCCAGAGGAATTATTTCCGAGGTTATGATAGACCGACTTTCCCTTTCTGCTGAAAGGATTGAGGGGATGGCAAAGGGCATTCGCGATGTTGCCTTTCTCCCCGACCCTGTGGGGAGTGTTATAGAAAAAACAGAAAGAGAAAACGGACTCATAATAGAAAAAACCTCCGTACCCATCGGCGTTACGGCAATTATTTACGAAAGCCGTCCAAATGTGACAAGTGATGCGGCGGCACTTTCCCTAAAAAGCGGAAATGTCTGTGTTCTCCGCGGAGGAAAGGAAGCTTACAATAGTGCAAAGGCCATTGTAGATGCCCTTAAAGAAGCACTTTCCGAGTGCAATCTTTCCCCCGACCTTGTAAATTTAGTATCTGATACCACACGGCAGAGTGCAACTGACCTGATGACAGCAGTTGGGTATGTTGACCTTCTCATTCCACGCGGAGGTGCAGGGCTTATAAAGGCTTGCACAGAAAACGCAAAGGTGCCGTGCATACAGACGGGTACGGGCATCTGTCATATATTTGTTGACGAAAGTGCAGATATAAATATGGCACTTGACATAACAGAAAACGCCAAAACAAGCCGTCCCTCGGTTTGCAATGCAGCAGAGTGCCTTATCGTTCATAAGAACATTGTAGAAAGCTTTCTTCCCCTTGTGAAAGAAAGGCTTCTTGACGAAAGGATTCAAAACGGACTTTCTCCCGTGGAGCTTCGTTGTGACGAAAGAGCTTTCAGAATCCTCGGCACAAAAAAAGCAGGAGAAAATGACTTCGACACAGAATTTCTTGACTACATTCTTGCGGTGAAAGTAGTTGACAGCGTAAACGAAGCAATAGAGCATATCACTCTCCATTCCACGGGACACAGCGAAAGTATCATCACACAAAATGAAGAAAATGCCCGTCTTTTTACAGCGGCAGTTGACAGTTCTTCCGTTTATGTGAATACTTCTACCCGTTTTACCGACGGGGGTGAATTCGGTCTTGGCTGCGAAATGGGAATTTCCACTCAGCGACTTCACGCAAGAGGGCCTATGGGACTTAGAGAGCTTAACACTTATAAGTACATTATAAAAGGAAACGGACAGATACGATAATAAAAGGAGATGACGTTATGATAACAGCAGGTTTTATCGGCACAGGCAATATGGGCGGAGCACTTGCAAAGGCGGCTTCCAAATCCATTGGCGGAAAATTTGTTTTTCTCTCCGACTTTATGGAGGAAAAGGCAGAGGCTCTTGCAGAAGAAATTTTTGCAAACAAATCCGACAACAGGACCATTGCCGAAAACTGCAAATATATATTTTTGGGGGTTAAGCCGCAGGTTATTTTTGACACAATCAAGGAAATTGCCCCCACTCTCAAGAAGAGAAAGGACAGATATATTGTAGTTTCCATGGCGGCAGGAATCAGCATTGAGGCTATTGAAAAAGCTTTCGGCTTTAATGCTCCCGTCATCCGCATTATGCCCAACACCCCCGTAGCCGTGGGAAACGGTGTGATTCTTTATTCCTGCGACGGAGAAATAACCGTCAAGGAAACGGAAGAATTTTGTGAAATATTCAAAAAGGCAGGCATTACCGACCGTATTCCCGAAAAACTTATGGATGCGGCAAGTGCCGTTTCGGGATGCGGACCTGCTTTTGTATATTTATTCATTGAAGCCCTTGCAGATGGCGGTGTTCTGTGCGGACTTCCCCGCGACAAGGCACTTTTGTATGCGGCAGAAACGGTAAAGGGAGCCGCTGAGATGGTGCTTAAGACAGAGAAGCACCCAGGCGAGCTTAAAGATAATGTATGCTCCCCCGGGGGCACAACAATTGAGGGTGTAAAAGCCCTCGAAATGGGAGCTTTTCGTGCAACAACGGTAAATGCAGTAAGTAAGTCATACGAAAAAACCTTGTTTTTAAAGAAATGAAAAATGTAAATTTACAAAAAAAGCTTGCAAATTTATACATTTGTATTATAATGAAAACATACTAAATAAATTTTGGAGGTATTTTATAATGAAAAAGATTATTTCTCTTATCCTTGTAATTGCACTTTCCGTATTTGTATTCGCAGCTTGCGGCAGCGAGAAGACAGACGACAGTGCAGAGAAGAAAGTTCTCACAATGGCTACAAACGCAGAATTCCCTCCCTACGAATTCTACGAAGGTGACAAGGTTGTAGGTATTGATGCAGAAATCGCGGCAGTTATTGCTGAAAAGCTCGGTATGGAGCTTGAAATCGTTGATACTGCATTCGACTCTATCATCCCCGCAATCGTTGCAGGTAAGTATGATATGGGTATGGCTGGTATGACAGTTACAGATGAAAGACTTGAAGAGGTTAATTTCTCCGAAAGCTACGCAACAGGTGTTCAGGTTGTTATCGTTAAAAACGATAGTGCTATCGCAACTGTTGACGACCTCTTCGGCGATAAGAACTACACAATCGGTGTTCAGACAGGTACAACAGGCGACCTTTACTCCACATGGGATATTGAAGACGAGGGTCTTGGCACAGTTTCCCGTTTCAACAAGGGTGCTGACGCTGTTGAAGCACTTAAAATCGGTAAGGTTGACTGCGTAATCATCGACAACGAGCCTGCTAAAGCATTCGTTGCAGAAAGCGAAGATCTCAAGATTCTTGACACAGCATATGCAGAAGAGCAGTACGCAATTGCAGTTTCCAAGGAAAATACCGAGCTTCTTGAAAACATCAACAAGGCTCTCCAGGAACTTACTGCAGACGGTACACTTCAGAAAATTGTTGACAAGTACATCAAAGCTGAATAATTTACTTAATAAAACCTATTTAAGGGAGCAGGTTTTACCTGCTCCCTTAGCCATTGGATAATACTCAAATGGCTAACAATTTTCAGTCAGAAAGGCTGTGAATTCTGAAATGGCAGAATTTTTACTAACCCTTAAATCGGATTTTATAAAATGCTTTATTACCAAAAACAGATGGAAGTTTATTACCGAGGGACTCACCGCAACGCTTAAAATCACACTTTTATCATGCATAATGGGTATTGTAATCGGTCTTGTTGTTGCGATTGTAAGAAGCACATACGATAAAAATTACAGTCAGATGCGCCGCGGAATCGGTAAATTTTTCCTTGCTGTCGGCAACTTTTTCTGTAATATTTATCTTACGGTAATCCGCGGAACACCTGTTGTTGTACAGCTGATGATAATGTATTACATTATTTTTGCCAGCTCAAGCAACGGTATCCTTATTGCAGTTTCGGCATTCGGTATAAATTCCGGTGCATATGTTGCTGAAATTTTCCGCAGCGGTATAATGAGTGTTGACAACGGTCAGTTTGAAGCAGGCAGGTCCTTGGGCTTTGGATACATAAGCACAATGCTTTATATTGTATTTCCACAGGCATTCAAGAGCGTTCTTCCTGCACTCGCAAACGAATTTATCGTGCTTTTAAAGGAAACCTCTGTTGCGGGCTACGTTGCAATCAAGGACCTTACAAAGGGCGGAGATATTATCCGCGGGGCAACCTATGAAACCTTTATGCCTCTGCTTGCAGTAGCAGGAATATATCTGGTAATGGTAATTTTCTTTACCAAGCTTGTAAATATTCTTGAAAGGAGGCTTCGTAAGAGTGAACGATAATACGATTATAAAAGTAAACGGCCTGAAAAAGCATTTTACAGGCGGAACGGTAAAGGCTCTTGACGGAGTTGACCTTGAAATCAAAAAAGGCGAGGTTATCGTTATAATAGGCCCCAGCGGATGCGGAAAATCCACATTTTTGCGGTCACTCAATCTTCTTGAAACCCCTACCGAGGGAGAAATTTTTCTTGAGGGTGTAAATATAACCGACCCTCAGAATAACATTAATCTTCACAGACAGAAGATGGGAATGGTTTTCCAGCAGTTTAACCTCTTCCCACATATGACAATTCTCAAAAACATTACTCTCGCACCTATGAAGCTTCTTAAACAAAGTAAAGCGGATGCGGAAGAAAATGCATTGAATCTCCTCAAGCGAGTAGGACTTCATGACCGTGCAAACGCTTACCCTTCACAGCTTTCCGGCGGACAGAAGCAGAGAATTGCTATTGTCCGTGCCCTTGCAATGAATCCCGAGGTTATGCTTTTTGACGAACCTACATCAGCCCTTGACCCTGAAATGGTCGGCGAAGTTCTTGAGGTTATGAAAGAGCTTGCGAAAGAGGGTATGACAATGGTTGTTGTTACCCACGAAATGGGCTTTGCAAAAGAGGTTGCCGACAAGGTAATCTTTATGGAAGAGGG
>JAZRFC010000079.1:0-15795 GCA_045661145.1 Clostridia bacterium
CGTTACAAGGGTATGGGCTATATTGCTGAAATTAATCCTTTTTTTATTTTTCATAAGCGAATCCTTCTTCCGTCAGGACCTTTTTTCAAATTTCTCATATGCGGCAATAATTTTTTGAACAAGGGGATGACGGACAACATCTTTATCGGAAAGGTAGGAGAAGTCAAGTCCCTCAATATTTTTCAGTATTTTTGCGGCATCCTTAAGACCGCTTCGTTTCCCGTCAGGAAGGTCAATCTGCGTCACGTCACCCGTGATAACCGCCTTTGAGCCAAATCCTATACGGGTAAGGAACATCTTCATCTGTTCGGGGGTGGTGTTTTGTGCTTCGTCAAGGATGATGAAAGCATCGTCGAGAGTTCTTCCTCGCATATAAGCAAGGGGAGCAATTTCAATAACTCCTCTTTCAAGATATTTCTGGTAGTTTTCCATACCCAGCATATCACCTAATGCATCATAAAGAGGACGAAGATAGGGGTCAACCTTCATCTGCAAGTCACCAGGCAAAAAGCCAAGCTTTTCGCCTGCCTCAACAGCAGGGCGGGTGAGGATGATACGGCTGACTTCTTTACGTCTGAATGCATCAACCGCCATAGCAACTGCAAGGTAGGTTTTTCCCGTACCTGCAGGACCGATTGCAATTACTACTGTATTGTCACGGATTTTCTGAATATAGTTTTTCTGTCCGTGAGTTTTGCATTTTACACTTTTTCCCTTTGCAGTAATGCAGATATAGTCACCCTTTGCAGGGGGAATATATTCCACATCCTCATTGACGGAAAAGATTGCATAGCGGATGTTTTGCTCTGTAAGCGGCTCTCCTATTTCAATTTCGTCAATAAGACGGGAAAGGACTGCGGCAGCCTTGTCGCAGTTGTCACCTATAACCTTAATCTGTGTATCTTTATTTGTAATGCGTACTCCCATTTCCTTTTCAATGAGCTTTACATTGGAATCAAAGCTCCCGAAAAGGGACATAACCGTATCGGTGCTTTTTGCTTCAAGAATTTTCTCCATCTTTATCTCCTTTAAAATCGGAATTGTCATATTTAACGGGTATTTCTTTGTCTGTACGGACACGGCAATCGGCAGAGAATGTTATATTTACCGCATTGTCGTTTTCCACAGTGTTTTCAGTCAACTCTATAAGCTCCATATTTTCCTTTTGAAGCTCTTCAAGAAATTTTTTTCTCCGAGTTTCAATCTCATCTGAAATGACTGTTTCTGTATGCTTAACCGTTGCTTCATGATACTCTGTTTTGGTAAAAGACACCGGCAACAGCGGAAGAGCATACTTTTTTTCTATTTTATCATATTCTTTATATGAAATTCCACTATTTAGTGAAAAATTTATCTGATTTTTTTTGAATTTTATGCCAAAAACACTTTTTTTCCTGCCTGTAGGAATTTTTTCCATATTTTTCTTGGGAATAATAACGGTTTTTTCTTTAAAAAGCCGAACTGTTATATCGGCGGTCGCATGATGATAGTATGTGGGAATATTCTCATTTTCGCTACGAAATATACCTGTTACGAGCGTTTGCCCTTTTTCCACCGCATCTCCCTCTTTCACAAGGGGGACTCCGCAGTACACCTGCATTTTTTCAATAACACCGTCGTGCAGTGAAATTACATCGGATGGCTCATTTACGGGGATTATATCAGGCTTGGGGGTTCTTTCCTGAATTTTAACCTTTGCCGTTGTTCCGCGGATATCCACCCACAGCCACGATAAGTCGTCAATTTCCATAATTGAAGTCCGTTTTACCTCGTATTGGTCTATTTTATGCTTGAGTGCCCCTATATGAACGCCCCTATCGGCAATGCTTTCAAGCACTTTTTTTCTAAGCATTTCGTCACCTCCCGTAATTTCAACTCTCCATACAAAAACTGAAAAAACCGTAGCAATTATTGTGAAGAACAGCGGAAGAAACAAAAGCATAATTCTTTTTTTATATTTTTTGAAAAAAATAGGGATTCCGTAGCTTTCAGTAAGAGTAAGACTGACACCGCTGACCTCTGTGGAAATAAGCTTTTCGTATCCCTTTTTTCCGACAGAAAAAGACAGCGTTTCAGAATCTTTGCGCTTTATGTTGCGAAGATATATTCCCGAGGTGGAGGCAATATTCAGAATCCTTTCAGGGAAACGCCCCCGAACATCCACCGTGTAAACCCCTTTTATACAATTAATCAGCGTATTAAACATAAATTTCACTCCTTCAAAGCCCTCGGCTCTAATAATTAATTGTATGATTCTCCGTCTTACTGCATAACTATTAAATGAGGTGTAATGAATGAAGAAAAAAGAAAATAGAGCACAAAACATAGCTGAAGCTCTGGATTTGCCCCTTGATGTCATAAGTGACATTCCACGAAGCGAGATAATGGGTAACTGTCAGCTGAGTGTGGAAAATATACGGGGTGTCCTTGATTATAACGAAAATTCTATAAAGGTTAATACAACCGTGGGCATAATAAAGATAGACGGTGATGAGCTTTTTATAGACTCAATAAGTGACGAAAGCATTTTTATCAAAGGACGGATAATACGGGTCGAATTTATATAGGAGGGTTTTATATGTTGTTTTTTATAGTATGTGCCTGCTTTGCCCTTTTTCCTGAAAAAGTTCTCTACGGTGCACAGACGGGACTTGGACTTTGTATTAATGTTGTTATACCCTCGCTTCTTCCGTTTATGCTGATAACAACGGCTATGATAAAGAGCAATTTCTCCCGTCCGCTGGGAGCGTTGTTGAGTAAATTTTTAACCCCGCTTACAAAAATGAGTCCTGACGGATGTATCTGCTTTATAACGGGAATTTTAGGGGGATATGGTACAGGTGCCCGTGCCGTGTACGAAAGCTACAGGCAAAAGAGAATTTCCCGTGATGAGGCAGAGCATCTTATGGCGTTTTGCAATAACGCAGGGCCTCTTTTTATTATGGGTACAATCGGGGTAGGTTTCTTTTTAAGCAAATCTGTGGGGGTTTCCCTTTTGCTTGTGCAAATAACAACGGCACTTATATGTGCGAGGATTTTCAGCTTAAATACTGTCAAAGAAAGAGCATCAGTCAGGGAGGAGTGGAATTACTACAAAAAAAATAAGCCCTCGGTAGGAGAACTTATTATATCTTCGGGGATAGACAGCGGAGCCGCTATCATAAATGTCTGTGTTTTTGTTATAACCTTCAGTGCAATTTTAGAAATTCTGCCATTTGGTGAATATCCCTTTTTATCGGGGATTTTAGAGGTAACGCGTGGTGTAGCTGAAATTTCAAGGATGGGAACATCTCAATTGCCCCTCATAAGTGCCCTTATTGCGTGGGGGGGAATGAGTGTACATCTTCAGGCAGACTCTCTAAGCGGAGGATTATTCAGTAAAAAACTGTACTATGCAGGAAAAATTTGTGCTTCCCTCATAGCGTTTTTCATAACAAAGGTAACGGGAGCAGACTTGTATGTTCTTTTGTTTGCTTCAACGATACTTATTGCGTTTTTACTGATTGCAGGAATCATCAGGAATCTGTTTTCCCGAGAATATACTCCGCAACGCGAATACCGTCAACAGCCGCACTCATAATTCCGCCTGCGTATCCTGCACCCTCACCGCAGGGATAGAGTCCTTTGATGTTTGATTGCAAATCGTCACCCCTTACAATTCGCACGGGGGAGGAGGAACGGCTCTCTACTGCCGTCAGTACCGCATCGGGCAGGGCAAAGCCGTGAATTTTTCTGTCAATCAGGGGGATTGCCTCTTGTAGAGAATGGGTAACAAATTCGGGGAAAAGCTGAGCAAGGTTTGAGGGGGTAACTCCAATCGGGTAAGTAGGGTTTACATTTCCCAAAGCTACACTCCTTTGTCCTTTTATAAAGTCTGCAGATGTTTGTACGGGTGCAAAATTGTTAGCACCGCCCATATAGAAAGCAGACTTTTCCAATTTTTGCTGAAAGTCTATACCGCTTAATACATCGTCACCCTCAAAATCTGTAGGAAGAACAGAAACCAAAAGCGCACTGTTTGCATTTTCTCCGTCACGGGCAAAATTACTCATACCGTTTGTGACAACTGTGTTCTCCTCGCTTGCAGCAGCAACGACACTTCCGCCAGGACACATACAGAAAGTATAAACCCCTCTGCCGTCCTTAAGGTGAACTGCTGCCTTGTAATCTGCCGCAGGAAGCTTATCCGCATACTTGTGGTACAAGGCATCGTTTATAAGCTTTTGAGGATGCTCAATTCTGACACCTACGGAAAAGCTTTTTCTTTCCATCAAAACATTGTGGGAATAAAGCATTCTGACAGTGTCCCTTGCACTGTGACCTGTTGCAAGAATTACACAATCAGTATCAATATCACCTTTATTTGTTTTTATCCCTGCTATATGGTTATTGGAAATGTAAATATCTTCAAGCTTGCATCCGAAACGGACCTCGCCACCAAGGGAGATTATTTCGTTACGCATATTTTTTATAATGCCTGAAAGAAGGTCCGTACCGATATGCGGTTTTCCCATATAGCCGATTTCCTCGGGTGCACCGTGCTTTATGAATTCTTCGAGAACTTTTCTCTGCCTTTTGTCCTTTGTTCCTGTATTCAGCTTGCCATCGGAAAAGGTACCTGCACCACCCTCGCCAAACTGAATGTTACATTCTGTATCCAATTTTCCGCCTGCAAAAAAGGTATCAACGGCTTTCCGTCTGGAGTCAACATCCATACCGCGTTCAATAAGGAGAGGCTGTGCACCGCATACTGCAAGAATATGCGCCGCAAAAAGTCCACTTGGGCCGCTGCCTACAACAACAGGACGTTTTGAAAGCCTTGAAACGGGTGGGTACTCGTACTGATATTTTTCGTACTTGTCCACTCCTTTAACCGAGTAGAAACGCTGCTCTCCGCGGAGATTTATCGCAACACTTATACAGCGGTGGATTTCACCTCTTCTGTGAGCATCAATAGAATCCTTTATGATTTCAAAGGATAAAATATCATAATCTCCTATACGGAGCTTTTCCTTTATTGAGTTTTTTACATCCTCATCAGTGTATCTCAGAGGGAGGAGAAGATTTGTTATTTTAAGCATTGTTATTTAATCCGTTTCCAACAATATATGCCGTTGCCCAAGCCCAATGGAGATTATATCCTCCGCAGTCACCGACACAGTCAAGTGCCTCGCCCGTGCAGTAAAGTCCGCTAACTTTATTTGATTCAAGGGTAACGGGGTTAAATTCATTAAGCATTGCCCCACCGCAGGTTGCCTGCGACTGTTCTTTTCCCAAAACTGATTCTACCGTAAAGGAAAGGGCTTTTATAGTTTTTGCAAGCTTTGTTAAATCGTTATCGGTTAAGGAAGAAACTTCCTTGCCAATATTTACATTACACTCTTCCAGAATATACTGACCGAGTGCCTTGTGCAAAAATCCTGTCAAAAAGTCATCTGCCTTGAAATGAGAAAGGGTTTTTGCCCTATCTTTAAGTATGGACAAGAACTCATCTGCATTATACTCGGGAACTAAGTCAACCTCTATAACGCTTCCTTTTCTGCAAAGTCTTGAAAGCTGCATAATGGCAATTCCCGAAAGCCCGTAATCGGTAAGCTGAAGCTCACCTTGTTCTTTTTTGATGGGTTTCCCGCCGTCCTTAAGGGTAACTGTACAATGTGCTCTGATACCTTTCAGCTTTGTAACCTTTTCCCGTACCTTAACGGGAGAAAGGGCATAGCAAACGGGTGTTATACTGTGACCAAATGCTTTCAAAAGATTAAATGCATTTCCGTCTGTGCCGAAAGAGGGGGCAGACATTCCGCCCGAGGATATTACAACCTTGTCAAAGGTTTCACCAAGAACAGAAAAATAATTTCCTCTTTTCTCAATGCTTTTTATAAAGGCTCCCGTGCGGATTTTAATTCCCAAATGCTCGCATTCAAACCTGAGGGCATCGCTGACCGCATTGGCACGGCGTGAATACGGATATATTCTGCCGTTTTCTTCGCACAGAAGGATTCCCAGACTTTCAAAAAACTGCCTTTCATCATCGGGTGTAAAGGCAGAAAGTAGGGGAGAGAGCATTTCAGAATTGTGAGAAAAATAATTTTCAGAAGATATATCTGTGTTGGAAAGATTGCATCTTCCGTTTCCCGTAGCCAGAAGCTTTTTTAAAACTCTGTCACTGCGTTCAAACACAGTGACAGAGTTTTCTTTACATATTCTTTTTGAAAAAATAGCTGTGGCAATGCCGCTTGCACCGCCGCCGATTACTGCAATTTTCAAAGTATATCAGCCTCGCTTTTTTTATCACGGGTCATAAGGGAAATAACTTCTTTCTTCGGGTCTGCATTTTCAAAAAGCACACGGTATGCCGCACTTACAATAGGCATTTCAATGTTGTGCTTTTTGGCAAGCTTATATGCCGCCTGGGTTGCCCATACGCCCTCTACGGTCATATGAACCTCTTCCAGAGCCTCAGAAAGAGTCTTGCCCTGTCCAATAAGTATTCCTGCACGACGGTTACGGCTGTGCATAGATGTACAGGTTACGATAAGGTCTCCTATACCCGTAAGCCCTGCAAAAGTTTCAGCCTTTGCACCCAAATTTACACCAAGGCGTGTTATTTCGTGAATACCTCTCGTCATAAGAGCCGCCTTTGTATTGTCACCGTAGCCCAGACCGTCGGTAATACCTGCACACAGGGCAATGATATTCTTTAATGCACCGCCGAACTCTACACCTGCAACATCGCTGTTAGTGTAAACACGGAAAGATGGTGCCATAAATATTTCCTGAAGTTTTTTTGCCATTTCCATATCCTTGCAGGCAATTACGTTTGTAGTGGGGATTCCTTTTGCAACCTCCTCTGCGTGGGAGGGGCCACTTAATACTGCAATAGTGGAGTTGGGCATTTCTGCCTCGAATGTTTCACTAAGCCTCTGTAGCTTTTCCTCGTCAATACCCTTTGATATATTAACAATCGTTTTCCCGTCAGCACATTTGCCGAGAGCCTTTGCTGTTAGAGGAACAGCCTTTGAAGGTACGGCTGAAACAATTATTTCACCGAATGAGGCAGCTTCTTCTATATCATTTGTAAATGTTATATCTGCATCACCGAATTTAATACCGGGAAGAAATTCCTTGTTCTCGCGGTCACGGGAGAGATTTTCACTTTCTTCCTTTTTATATGACCACAGACAAATTCTGTGACCGTTGGAGCAAAGGAGCAGTGTGATGGCAGTGCCCCAACCACCGCTTCCAATAACTGATATATTCATAGCGTTACCTCACTTTTTCTGTCCGAGTTTGTTTTCATTACCTGCAATAAGGCGTGCAATATTGGATTTATGTCTGTAAATGCACAAAAGACCTATAATAGTGCAGAAAATTGAAAATGAATCAATTTTGAAAAATATAAAGGATGAAATTATTGCACCGACAGACGCGCTGATGGATGAAAGGGAAACGTATTTTGAAATAAGAACTACAACAAGGAAAATTACGAACGCAACAAGTGCCGTAGCCGGGTGAAGTGCAATGAGCACAGCAAAGCTTGTTGCAACACCCTTTCCGCCTTTGAAATTGTAGTAAACAGGGAAATTATGCCCAAGCACCGCACCAAGTGCCGCACTGCATTCAAAAATATCACCATTAAGAATAAGTCTTGCAATAATAACGGCAATAACACCCTTTAATATATCGAGAAGAAATACGATTGCCGCAGGTCCTTTACCGTATGTACGGAGCACATTGGTAGCTCCTGCGTTTCCGCTTCCGTGGTTTCTGATATCATCACCACGGAGTTTTGAATATATAATTGCAAAATTTAGTGAGCCGAAAAGGTAACCAAGAACTAAACAAAGTAAAATCTTTAAAATTTCAGGCATCGTTTTTGCTCCTTTCACGGACAATGAACTTAAGGGGTGTAGCTTTAAGATTAAATGCATCACGGATGCAGTTTTCAATATATCTTATATAGCTGAAGTGTGCCAATTCGTGGTCATTTACAAAAATAACGAACGTCGGGGGCTTCGTTGAAACCTGAGTCATATAGTAAAGCTTTAGTCTCTTACCCTTGTCGCTGGGGGGCTGAACACGCATTGTTGCCTCTGCAAGACAATCGTTAAGAACACCTGTCTGAAGACGCATTGAGTTCTGATTTGTTACATAGGTAACCATTTCAAAAATGTTGTTGAGCCTCTGCCCTGTCTGTGCGGATATAAATAGGATTGGAGCATATGTCATAAAACTCAGTTTCTCGTGAATTTCTTTGGTAAACTCATTTACACTGCTGTTAACCTTTTCAACCAAATCCCATTTGTTTACACAGATAATGGAAGCTTTACCCTCGTCGTGTGCGTATCCTGCAATTTTGGCATCCTGCTCACTTATTCCCTCGGTAGCATCAATCATAATAAGGCATACATCACAACGTTCGACCGCACTGTATGAACGGATAACGCTGTAACGCTCAAGAGAGTCTGTTACTTTTGCTTTTCGTCTGATACCTGCTGTATCGATGAGGGTATATTTTTCTCCGTTATGTTCATAGAGTGTATCAATGCTGTCACGGGTTGTTCCTGCAATATTTGATACAATAACACGGTTTTCTCCCAATAGTTTATTTACAAGAGAGCTTTTTCCGGCGTTGGGTTTACCAACAATTGCAATTTTAACAGTATCGTCTTCTTCCTCTTCTTCTGCCGAGGGGAAGTATTTTGCACATTCATCAAGTACATCGCCCACACCCATCTTATGAAGTGAAGAAATTGCAATGGGGTCACCAAGTCCGAGATTATAAAATTCGTAGAAATCCAAGGGAGGCTCACCGGGAGTATCAACTTTGTTAACAACAAGAACAATAGGCTTTCCCGACTTTTGAAGCATTGTGCAAACCTCCTGGTCTGCCGCTGTCATACCGTCGCGGATATCCGTCATAAAAATTATAACATGAGCCATATCAATTGCAAGTTCTGCCTGCATTCTCATCTGTTCAAGAATAATATCCTTTGAATAAGGCTCAATACCGCCGGTATCAATCATTGTAAAGGTTTTTCCGCACCACTCACCGTCGGCAAATATACGGTCACGGGTAACGCCGGGGGTATCTTCTACAATAGATATGCGTTTTCCTGCTATTTTATTAAATAATGTAGACTTTCCCACATTGGGTCTGCCAACAATGGCAATAATGGGCTTCGACATTTCTTTTTGCCCCTTTCTTAATTAGTTGTTCAAATCTACTTCCACAATAGCTATTTCTTCGTCAGGTGTATACAATAACTTTCCGCTACCGATAAAGAAACTGTTCATATAGTCGCTTGAACGGAAAAAGCGTGAAGGATTATTGAACACACAGGTGCGGATACCGTTGTCACCAAAAGAACAGGTTACAAGCATTCCGCCGTTTATATATGCATTTGTCGGAAGAATTGTTTCAAAAATATGTGCTCCTGCAGAGCTTCCGATTCCGTAATTAGAGTACATTTCCACGACTGTTTTTTCGCCATCAGTGGTGTGAAGATAAAGTGTACCCTCATAGCATACGCCAATATTTAAAGGAAGCGAATTTTCGTTTATTGTTATAGTTTTTCCGCTTGCGGAACTGTAACGGTACATTTTTCCGTCATGATAATAAACCACCATTTCACTGTCGGAGCTTGTATCATTGTCCCATCCTGTAAATGCGAAGAAACCGCCAGTGTTTTTTGAAATAAGAGAAAGTGTTTCTGTGCGGAGGTCGTACTTGTATAAAGAGCTGTTTTCCTCAGTAGTCTTGTCATATCCTGCAAGGTATATGTTGCTTCCCAGTATATGAATTCCGGGATTGAAGATTGCTACATCGAGAGGTCGTATTTCAGAAAATACAACATTGTCTTTAAGGATTTCTGTCATATCTTCACTACCGTCTTTGTAGTAAATAACACGGGAATCTCCTGTCCCTCCGCGGTATACCTTTACAGTATAGCCGTCTATGTCATAAACCTCTTCCGACCCACAGACAAAGGTTTTTTTGTAATTACCCTTGTCAGAGTCCGAAACAGTACCGTCAAAATTTATTTTGCAGCGGTAATCCGTTCCCATAGAGGCCCCTGTGCGGTAAGATAAATAGATATTTCCGTTTTCTTCCGTAAAGGTAATGTTGTTGTTTCCGCCGTTTGTATAATGATTATGGGCGGTAGTATATATAAGTTCGTTTTCGGAGGTGTTATCAACGGGCGTACGGTAAACTTTCTTTTCGTTTCCCGTATAGTAATAATATTTGCCGTCCGTTGCACCATTGGGAAGAATTTCATTCCTTAAATCAGGTAAATCGAGGGTTTTACAGATGTAGTTGTCTGCAGTAATCACAAGACCGTTTTTATCATCATAGCTGTAATCCCAACCAAACTCATCAACAGCAAAACGCCATGTAAGAGGGAAGTAGGTGACATCACGGAATGTTATAAGAGGATACTCCTCTTTTGAATTATCAATAACCTTTCCGTTTACAACAATATTAAATTTACATATGTCAATTTTATTGCTTTTTGAGTTTTTCCAATCCCAATTGTAACTGCGGAAAGCCCCTGTAATATTCTCTTTTTCTATTGTAAGTGTATTGGTGTTTTTGTTCCAATCTGTTGAAACGCCTAAAAAACGGCAGTCGTGATAAGTCATTGGAAAATAGACAATATCACGGAATTGAAGCAGGGGATACTGTCTGTAACTGTTATCCACATTCTGACCGCTTAATGTAACGGAGCAGGCAGGAATGTTTGCATAATCTGCCGCATAGGCGTTTATTGTTAAGAAAGCAAAAATGGTAAATACCAAAACTAATAATTTTTTTGTCATTATATATCAACTCCTAAAACTGCAGAAAGAAGCCCATATCCGTCATCGCCGACTGCAATGATTTTTGTATTAAGCTCTCTTTCTATATCTTCCGTTGTAATGTCGTCCAGAAGAACATTTTCACCGTCACGGAGCATATTCTTTGTTATTATAAGGTTGTCGCCAAGCTCTTTCCCGCGGAGCTGCTCTATAATATCGCATCCGCACAAAAGCCCCGACACAGTAATCTCAGGACCAAAGAAATTATTTATAATCTTTTCTACTTTTATTTCAATATTTGAATACTTTTCTGTTATGATTTTTGCAAAATCGCACATAGTTTCATAGACGGAAACACCCGTCACAATTGTAACGGTACGTTTTTTATTAATCACATAAGCTTCCCCGAGTGCATCCATAAGCTCTTCTTTAAGAGAAGCTATCATACCAACTCCGTTTTCTATCTGGGGGAAACCGTAATAGGCTTTGCTGTCAGGAATGTTAAATCCTGCTTTAAGATAGATTTCGTCAGAAGCGTATACAAACCCTGTTCCCACCTCAGAAAGTGCTTTTTTCTGCCAACTTTCAATTTCGGTAATAATTTCTTTTGCCTTTTCTCTATCTACTGCGGTCATAGGACAAAGTCCCTCACGGTGGCGTGTCAAACCTATAGGAACAACGGAGACACTTTTTACACATTCATTCATTTTATATAATTCAGAAATGGTGTAGGAAAGCTCTTCTCCGTCATTATATCCTGGGCAGAGGACAATCTGGCAATTCATAATAATGCCGTTATCATTAAGCTTTTGCATTATTTCAGGAAGCCGTGCGGCTTTCGGGTTTTTAAGCATTTTAACCCTTAAATCGGGATTCATGGTGTGGACAGAAATATTTATGGGACTTATACGGAGCCTTATGATTCTGTCAATTTCATTATCATCAAGATTTGTAAAAGTCACGTAATTTCCCTGAAAAAACGAAAGTCTGGTATCGTCATCCTTAAAATAAAGGCTTTCCCTCATTCCTTTGGGGAGCTGGTCTATAAAGCAGAATATACATTTGTTAGCACAATGGAGAGGCTTGTCCATCAGGGAGTTTTCAAACTCTGCACCAAGTGGCTCATAGGCATCTTTTTCAATGTCTACCTCAACAACATCGCCCTGCTTTGTAAGGAGTTTTAATGTGATGAGTTCATCATTAATAAGATAACGGTAGTCCAGCACATCTTTGATTTCGGTATTGTTGATTTCAAGCAGGGTATCGCCTGCTTCAAGTCCTATTTCTTCAGCAATAGAATCAGACTCAACATATTTAATTATTGCCGCCAATGTGCTCACTTCCTTTATCTGAACTATTACTCTTTAATTCTTTCTACTCCATTAACAATTGCCAAACCTAATTCGTCTAATTGTTTTTTATCAACCACATCGGGTGACTGAATCATAAGCTCGCCGCTGTCCTTAACCTTGGGGAATGCGATTGTATCACGGATGGATTCGCATCCTGCCATAAGCATAACAATTCTGTCAAGACCGTATGCCAGACCGCCGTGGGGAGGTGTGCCGTAACGGAACGCATTAAGAAGATACCCGAATCTTTCCTGTGCCTGCTCAGGTGTAAAGCCGAGTGTCTCAAACATTTTCTGTTGCATTGCAGGGTCGTAAATACGGATACTTCCACCGCCAAGCTCGTAACCGTTGAGAACAATGTCATACGCCTTTGCTCTTACCTTTCCGGGGTCTCGGTCAAGCAGCGCAATATCCTCATCCTTGGGAGATGTGAAGGGATGGTGCATTGCAACATAGCGATTTTCCTCTTCATCATACTCAAGAAGCGGGAAGTCTGTTACCCAAAGCAGATTAAACATACCCTCGGGAATAAGGTCAAATCTCTTTGCAATTTCACAGCGGAGTGCACCGAGTGATGCGTAAACAACGCTTGCCTTAAGGTCTGCAACAAAGAGGATAACGTCGCCTGCCTTAGCCTGTGCCTTATCAGCAATAGCCTTAAGCTCCTCGGGAGAGAAGAATTTGGCAATAGAACCGCGGATTTCGTTTTCATCCACGATAAGCCACGCCATACCCTTTGCTTTGTATGTCTTAACAAACTCAACAAGATTGTCAAGTGTCTTTCTTGTAAGCTTGTCGGAAAGTCCCTTTGCATTAATTGCACGGACTGTTCCGCCGTTTTTAACTGTATCACTGAATGCGCTGAAGCCGCAACCGTCGAAAAGCTCACTCATATCGCAAAGCTCAAGACCGAATCTTGTATCGGGCTTGTCACTGCCGAATCTGTCCATAGCTTCCTGCCAGGTAAGACGGGGAAGAGGAAGAGTTACATCATAGTCAAGAACTTCCTTGAACACTTTCTTGAGGAAGCCCTCGTTGATTGACATAACATCATCTTCTTCAACGAAACTCATTTCAAGGTCAATCTGTGTAAACTCGGGCTGACGGTCAGCACGAAGGTCCTCATCACGGAAGCATTTTGCAATCTGGAAATATCTGTCCATACCGCCAAGCATCAAAAGCTGTTTGTACTGCTGGGGTGATTGGGGGAGAGCGAAGAAATTACCGGGGTAAACACGGCTGGGAACAAGGTAGTCGCGGGCACCCTCGGGTGTACTCTTTGTAAGAATAGGTGTTTCAATTTCAAGGAAACCGTTTTCGTCAAAGTAGTTTCTTGCAACCTGTGTTACTCTGTGACGCATCTCAAGTGTCTTTACAAGAGTAGGCCTGCGAAGGTCAAGGTAACGGTATTTAAGACGGAGGTCTTCCCCTGCCTTAACATCGTCTGTTACAACAAAGGGGGTAACATCACTTGTGTTGAGAATACGAAGTTCTTCTGCTTCAATTTCAACTTTACCTGTGGGGATGTTTTCATTGATATTGCTTCTCATTCTTACCTTACCGGTAACGGCAATTACATATTCCATATGAAGTGTAGCCGCTTTTTCCTGAAGCTCTGCATTGCCCGGCTCAAATACTATCTGGGAAATACCGCTTCTGTCACGAATGTCAACGAATACAAGACCACCCATATTTCTTTCCTTGGCAACCCAACCCATAAGGGTAACGGTCTGACCGATGTGCTCCTCACGAAGCTCACCGCATTTATATGTTCTTTTTAATCCTTTGATTGTATCCATATTAATTACTCCTTCACTATCTTGATAAGCTCATCCAGATTTTCAAGACTTACCTCTGTCTGCTCTTTTTCTTTCATATTCTTAAGACTTGCAACTTTTTTCTCTGCCTCGTCATCACCGATTACCATACTGTAACGGGCACCGCACTTATCAGCATATTTCATCTGCGCCTTAAGACTTCTTCCTAAGAGGTCTCTTTCGCACTTAACTCCTGCCTTGCGAAGTTTATCGGTAAGTGCTGTTACAAAAAACTTTGTTTCATCGCCGATGTTTGCAATGAATATATCGGGAATATCGGAAAACTCGGGCATATTACCGCTTGCCTCAAGAGCCATTATAATACGCTCGATACCCATTGCAAAACCAATACCGGGAGTAGGTGCTCCGCCGATTTCCTCAATAAGACCGTCGTATCTTCCGCCACCGCAAACTGTTCCGGCAGTTCCCTCAATGGCTGTCTTGAACTCAAACACTGTCTTGGTGTAATAGTCAAGACCGCGAACAATAGTACCGTCTATATTATACTCAATGCCCATTGCCTCAAGGTGCTTCTTTACTTCTTCAAAATGTTCACTGCACTCATCACAAATATAATCAAGAAGAACGGGTGCCTTATCGGCAATCTCACCACAAACGGGACTCTTACAGTCAAGGATACGAAGCGGATTCTTGTCAAATCTGTCACGACAGGTTCCGCAGAGTGTACCGTCCTCAATATACGGGCGGAAATAGTTTTTGAGTGCCTCGTTATATTTACTGCGACAGTTGGGGCAACCGATAGAGTTGATGTTAAGGGAAAGCTTCTCAATACCAAGCTCATTAAGAACGGTCTTGGCAAAAGAAATAACCTCAGCATCAACGGTTGGTTCGCTTGTGCCGTAACATTCAGCACCGAACTGATGAAATTCTCTGAGTCTTCCTGCCTGTGGCTTCTCATAACGATAGCAGGTAATGTTATAGCAAAGCTTTGCAGGTAGGGGCTGAGCATAAATATTATGCTCAAGAAAAGCCCTTGCAACAGATGCAGTGCCCTCGGGACGGAGGGTGATGCTTCTTCCACCTTTATCGTTGAAAGTGTACATCTCTTTCTGCACTACGTCGGTAGTGTCACCAACACCGCGTTCGAAAAGTTCTGTATGCTCAAACACGGGTGTACGGATTTCACTATAACCGAAACGGGAGCTTATATCGGATATTTTCTTTTCAATGTATTTCCATTTTAAAATGTCGGGTGCAAGTATATCTGCAGTACCTCTTGGTGCAGTAATTGCCACGAAAATCAGTCCTTTCTTATGGATAAACACAATATCTCCAATTTTACATATAATATCACTTTATTTTACTATTATATAGGTAGTTATGTCAAGTATTAACAGAAAAATAAATAAATAATGTATTAAATAAAAAACTTTGAAAAAAATAAAAAAAAGAGTTGACAAACAGAAGAAAACATTGTATATTATACGAGTAGTCTTTGAAAGACAACTTATTATAGCCGAATTGTGTAAGGGTAGCACAGCAGACTCTGACTCTGTATGTCTGGGTTCGAATCCTAGTTCGGCTACCAAAACGGAACAAGCATTGCTTGTCCCGTTTTTTATGTAAAAAAACCACGAAATTTTGTTTTTTTTCTTGTATCGTGTATTTTTTTGTGTTATACTACAAATAGGAAAAAGTTAAATGGAGGGAAACATATGGAACTCAATAATTATAGGAGCGTTACACCTCTTAAGAAAAAAAAAAGAAAAGTTACTGCTTCTGCGGCACTGGTGCTTTGCCTTATCAGTCTTCTTATAGGTGTTTTGTGCGGAAAAGCATCTGTAAAGGGTCCATCAGAAAAGCAG
>JAZRFC010000080.1:0-11073 GCA_045661145.1 Clostridia bacterium
CGGATGACGGAATTACAATCGCCTTTTAATATGTCTTAGAACTTGAAACATTGACAATAACTTTCAAAACGTATTAAGGACACACAGAGGTGTATAATAAAATTGAAAGGAGTTGTCAGTTATGCAAACAATAACACAAACACAAATTGAACTTTATAAGGAATATTTAATCAGCGAGGAAAAGAGCGAGGTCACAGTTGAGAAGTATATCCGTGATATTAGTGCATTCTCAAGGTGGTTGGACTGTGGTGAATTAAATAAAACTGCAGTCCTGCATTATAAGCAGCAGCTTATGGAAACCTATGCGCCAACGACTGTAAATTCTGTTTTGGCATCGCTTAACGGATTCTTTGAATTCAACGAAAGATATGACCTGAAAGTCAAAAATCTCAAGGTGCAAAAGCAGATATTTTGCCAGAAAGACAAAGAGTTAACCAAAGCGGAATATGAATGATTGTTGAAATCAGCACGAGAGAAAAAGAATGAAAGGTTATATCTTGTAATACAGACGATATGCTCAACAGGAATCCGTGTAAGTGAGCTGAAATTTATAACAGTAGATGCGGTAATGTCAGGAAGAGCACAAGTTAGGTTGAAAGGAAAAATCAGGACTATACTACTGACCAAGGAACTTTGTAATATCCTGAAAAAGTATATCAGGGAGCAAAAGTTGACATCAGGCAGTGTATTTGTAACACGAAAAGGAAAACCTCTTGACCGATTTTCTATATGGAAAGCAATGAAGAGTCTTTGCGAGAGCGCAGGCGTAGAAAAAGAAAAGGTCTTTCCTCATAATTTAAGACATTTATTCGCAAGGACTTATTACTCGATTCAAAAAGACATAGTTCGTCTTGCTGATATCCTTGGGCACAGCAGCATCAACACAACGAGAATTTACACTGTTGAAGATGGAGATATTCACCGCAGACAGATGCAGAGATTAGGACTTGTGCGAATGCAAAATTAAAGCCACATAATCAACATTATGTGGCAAAGTTATAAATTTATTTGAGTAAATTATACCACGAAAGTACATAAAGGTCAATGTTTCAAGCAGTTTTAGAAGAAAATCAGAAAATTTGGACACACCAAATTGACCAATGAAGATTTTGAAGTTCATTGGTCTGGAACTCTTTGAAAATCGTGGTAACTGATATCGCCGTTCAGGGCGATTTTTTAATTTTCAGGCTCAAAGTTACACACATAATGTTGATTATGTGTGCTAATGGAGAGAAACTATGAATCAGGAAGAATTAAGATTGCACAGATGTTGTTTTACAGGACATCGCCCTGACAAAATGGAGCTTGGGGTAAAAGAAATTAAGTCATTACTAGAAAAAGCCATAGACGAGGCTATTGCAGATGGGTATGTAACTTTTATAACAGGTATGGCAATGGGAACGGATATATGGGCAGCAGAGATTGTGTTGGAGAGAAAGAAGACGAACAAGAACTTGCACCTGATATGTGCTTTGCCACACCCAAATTTTGAAAGCAGGCGTAGCATAACAGAAAAGATGAGATTTAATAAGATAATCAAAAATGCTGACCTTGTAAAAGAAATTAATGACCATTACTTTACAGGTTGCTATCAGGTGAGAAATGAATGGATGGTTGACAGGTCAAATCTTGTAATTGCTGTGTTCAATGGTCAGAAGAGTGGAACAAAGAACACGGTTGATTACGCTAAGAGAAAAGGCATAAAAGTTGTAAATGTACTAGATAGCATTTAAAATCGATTTTGAGGTCGAGTTACAACGGCTGTTAAAGGGCGTGTGAGGGAATAAAAATGCAACCACAAAAAACTTTATTGAGTTAAGATGGTTACACTTTTATTCAAATTTATATCCTTATTAAGAAACTTATTATAGCGCGATGTTGTTATCGCTTTAGTGATTGTGGTTTGGAAATCCGTTCATTTTTGAAACGAAGTCGTCGTATAGTTTGTAATTTAGAGTATTTTCTTATTTCCCGCAGCATTTTTTGTATTTTAACCCTGAACCACAAGGGCAAGGATCGTTTCTACCTATCTTTGGTCCAATCCTTTTATACGTTCCACCAATATTACAATCCTGCCTTAGTAAAGCGGGAATTTCAAAAGTGTACCCAGCATAGGAAAAAGATTTTACTCCAAATTCAAAATTCTGAGGTGCAGGAACTAAGTATTGTTTGTTTTTTATAGACTCTATAGTTCTATATATGCCATCTTGTTTCAATGCATTTAATAATGTTTGCAAATTGATAACAGGCACATCAGAATTATCGACACGGATACTATTTTTTGATATAACGCAACCAATAATTTCTGGTTTATCTTCCAAGTTTGTTATCCCAAATATTCTGTCAGCAAAATCAGCTTGATTACTTATGCCATAATTGACGATGTCTAATATTTGTGAACAACCATGTTCTAAATCTTGTATTCTAGCAAAAACTTCCGGAGTTGAATCTGGTTCAATGAGCCATTTTAGTTCACATACTAAGATTGTGTTATTTTCTTTATCCCAAATAGCATAGTCTACGTCAGGCAATCTTCCAGGTAATGATTTATTTTTAGCAATCATTATATTTTCAATGTTAGATGTTATTACATCGAGTTCGTCTTGCATAAATCCTTCGCGAAGATTGGTGAGTTCGAAATAGGAGTTATCCTTAATTTTGTGCAATAAGGCTACAAGATTTCTTTCAGGTCTGCTTGATAGAATCAAGTGTGGAGCTAGAGCAAAGGTATCATCTTCGAGTTCAATAAATGGTTGGTAAACTATATCATTGTTTTTCAACTTAGGATTGTATGTTAAAAACTTTAATATATTTGTTGCATTTTCATGTGAAATATTTGTTTTACTTACAATGATTTCTATAATATCTGAGGAACTTTTTAAAAGGACAGCCTCTTCGACATTAGCACCCTTAATACCACATTTTAAACATGCTAACATATGAATGAAACAAATAGTTGCTGTAGCGATCCAAAATTCTTTAAAATCTTTTAATGAAAATTTGTCAAAAACCCAATCTTCAGGGAGTTCGCTAGTACTGCACCATTGTTTTTCCATCATTTTATAAAATGGAATCCATATTTCATCGTCAGTGTTATATGAAATTTTTTTATCTTTGAATTTAATTGAAGCAATTAGTTGATTGTTGGCAAAGGATAAGTCTTTAGGTGGAGTAAGCTGATTTTTTAATGATTGATCTCTGTTAATGGACTCAGCTATATCCGCTATTACTATATTGCGATTGTTTGGGTTGTCTTCGAAAGTAATTTTATTGAATTTTTCATCTACTCTAGCAGTAAAATGTCCTCTCGAATAGCTGATATAGGCACTACAAATTGGTGAATATGGTTCAGCGTGCTTTAGCAACAAATTTGCAGTTTGAAGATATCCGTTAGAAAATATCGTTGTATCCAAAATATCATCGGAGGAATGGCTACATTCCTGATATATCCAATTTACAAGGATTCCAATGGCATCTAATTGTTTGCGTACAAAGAAAGAATGCTCTAGATCGTCTGCTGTTAAGGCTACACCCATTGAACCACCTAAACGGCATGCATCTTCGAACACAGTTAAAGCTTTAAACAAAGCAGATTTTCTATTTAATTTAAATAATGGACTACTCTTATGATAGTCATCAATTATTTTTTCTACATCACGAATATATTCTGACATATTTGTACCTCCAATTGTTTTGATATTAATATACTGATATTATATCACAATATTTTCTGATACTCAACAAAATAACAGAAAACCGTGAACTTGTACAGTTCACGGTTTTCGTTGGCGGAGATGTAGGGATTTGAACCCTAGCGCCGGGAAAACCGACCTACCGGATTTCGAATCCGGACCCTTCAACCACTTGGGTACATCTCCAAATATGTTAATACTCTTTTGACAGAGCAAAACAAGCAATATAGAATTTTGTTAGAATTGGCTAGAAAAACCGCTAGATAAGGGGGTGTTTGGCGTTTTGCAAAAGTGCCGAAACCCGCACGGTTAAGCCGTTTGTTAGGTTTTATTTACAGTCTCACCCGGGGGATTTCGAGTGCAGACCCTTCAACCACTTGGGTACATCTCCAACTATTTAATTTTTATACGTTAAACCCACGATTTTGACAAAACTTTTATTTAGGGCAAAATTCAGGGCAAAACAAACAGATTTTTCTGAAATCAGAAATGGTAAAAATCCCGTAATATTGGGGTTTCAGCTCAATAAAGTTCTTTTTGATGTACAACCTTTCGAGTCGTGTCTGTTATAGTCACTTCTTCCCTGCTCGGAGAGAGGCGAAGAAATCTTTCAACATAGAAGAGCATTCCTCTTCCATGATACCGCCGTAAACATCGGTGGTGCTGCCAAAATAGGACTTGGAAAACAAATCAATTCTGCCCCCTGCCGCACCGTATTCGGGGTCGTAGGCACCGAAATATACGCTGCGCATACGGGAGTTTATTATAGCACCGCTGCACATTACACACGGCTCCAGCGTTACGTACAAATCACAGTCGGTAAGTCGCCAATCTTTTAAAAGCTCACAAGCTTCCCTTATTGCAACAATTTCTGCATGGAGTGTAGGGTCGTGTAGCTCGTTGCGTACATTGTGGCCTATTGAGATTACCTCGCCGTCCTTAACCACAACTGCACCCACCGGCATCTCCCCTTCTTCGATTGCTTTACGAGCCTCCTGGAGTGCAATTTTCATAAACCTGTTTTCCATATAACACCTCGTTTATAGTACCACAAACTGCACTATAAGTCAAGAAAATAGCGGTGTAAAAATGGCTTTTTTACACCGCCATTTTTTAGTTTAAGCTATCTATCTCTGTCTGCACCATTTCTTTTGTAACGGTCAGAACACTTGTAAAACGACAGTTGAGAGCTTTTTCAAAATTCTCCTTTGCTCTCTCATTTTCACCAAGAGCTTTAAGCACCAACCCAAAATTGTAGTAAGGCATGGGTGTAACAAATTCGGTTACCAGAAGCTTTTCGTAAACTTCTTTTGCCTTTTCGTATTCACCCATTTTAAGGTATGTTTCTCCTAGATTGTCGGCAATGGTCTTGTCAGAATCGTTGTAGTCATATGCTTCCAGCATAAAATCAACTATGTTGTCGTAACTACCCTCTTCCCTGGCTCTTTCAAGGTAGAACACGCCGAGTGTGCCGTAGGTGTTTGTTGCAGGCTTTTCCCCGTGAACCTCCTCGAGAGTTTCGATAGCTTCATTAAGGTCGCCCTCTTTCCATATCAATACGGCGAGGTTGTGTTTTGCATCAAGCTTCTGCGTTCTTGACACTGACTTTGAGTTAATAATTTCGTAGAGAAGTCTTCTTCCCGTTCTGAAATCATTTTCACGAAGACAGAATGAGGAATACTGAATTTTGCACTCGGGAGTCATTGAGCCCGTTTTGTGCGCCATTTTAAAATACCTCTCACCCTTTTTTGCATCACCTTTTATATAGTATGCCTGCACAGCAAAATGCGTAAGAAGTGCCGCACGGCGAATCCACAGAAAGATTAGCAATATAGCGGCACCCACTCCGACAGCCGCAAGCGTACCGAAATTGCCGTTTACGTACCAAAGAAACAGTACGAGTAATAAGCCGTAAATCAAAGATTTCATAACTACACCTTTCTTAGAATTCTGCAGAACCGGTTGTTCTGGGGAAGCTCAGCGCATCACGGATATTCTGAATACCTGTGATGTACATAAGAGCTCTCTCAAAGCCAAGACCAAAGCCTGCGTGTTTAGCTGTACCATAACGGCGAAGGTCAAGATACCACCAATAATCCTTGGGGTCAAGACCGAGTTCCTCCATTCTCTTTTCGAGAAGGTCAAGACGCTCTTCCCTCTGGCTTCCGCCGATGATTTCGCCTACACCGGGGACAAGACAGTCCATAGCAGCAACGGTCTTTCCGTCGTCGTTCAGGCGCATATAAAATGCCTTGATGTCCTTGGGGTAATCCATAACAAATACGGGACGTTTGAAAATCTTTTCTGTAAGGTAACGCTCATGCTCTGTCTGAAGGTCGATACCCCACTGGACGGGATATTCAAACTTTTCACCGCTTTCCTGAAGAAGCTTGATGGCCTCTGTATAAGAAACTCTTCCGAAGTCGGAGTTAAGAACTGTATCAAGTCTTTCAAGAAGCGTATTATCTATAAATTTGTTGAAGAACTGCATCTCCTCGGGACCGTGGTCAAGCACATACTTGATTATATACTTGAGCATATCTTCTGCAAGTTGAGCATCATCCTCAAGGTCTGCAAATGCAATTTCAGGCTCAACCATCCAAAATTCCGCACCGTGACGGGGAGTGTTACTTCTTTCTGCACGGAATGTGGGACCGAAAGTATAAACTCCGCCAAGTGCCATTGCGTGGGTCTCTACGTTAAGCTGACCGCTTACTGTAAGGCTTGTAGGCTTGCCGAAGAAATCCTGAGAGAAATCAACTGTGCCGTCCTCATTACGAGGGGGATTCTCAATATCGAGAGAGGTTACTCTGAACATCTCCCCTGCACCCTCACAGTCACTTGTTGTTATAATGGGAGTATGAACATATACGAAACCTCTTTCATTAAAGAAAGAGTGAATTGCATATGCAAGAATACTCCTCACACGGAAAACTGCGGAGAAAGTATTTGTTCTGGGGCGAAGATGCGCAATAGTACGAAGATATTCGTTGGAATGGCGTTTCTTCTGCAGAGGATAGTCTGGAGTTGATTCACCCTCGATTTCAGCAATGTCTGCATTAAGCTCGAAAGGCTGTTTTGCATCTGGAGTGAGGACAATGCTACCCTCGAAATAAACTGCACTGCCTACGTTGAGGGATGCAATTTTGTCGTAGGAATCAAGCTTGTCTTTCTCGATTACAACCTGAAGGCTATCGAAAAAGCTACCATCGTTGATGGAAACAAAGCCGACATTGTTATTAGCACGGATTGAACGAATCCATCCTGCCACACGCACCTTTTCCCCGTTTTTAAGGTCGGTGCTTCTGTAAAGCTGTTTTATAGTTGTACGCTTCATAACTGTTACCCTTTCTTAGTCTATTATAATCGTATGTGTCCGCTGGAACACACCGTTCTTTTCAAGTTTATTAATTCCGGGCTTTTGGGAGATTTCCCCCGGCTCACCCACATAGTCGGGAAGTCCGCACCATGGCTCAACACAGAAAAATTCCGAGTAAGGCTTTTTCCATATGAGAAGATTGTCAATCCCGGAAAATTCTACGCTGATGCTCTTATCCGAATCCCTTTTCTTAAGTGTAACGCACTTGGATTCAGTATTTAGGAAGATGTAGGTATCAAGTTCCTTAAACTTGTCGTCGGTAAATGTAAGTGCACCGTTTACATATGCCATATCTTCGGTTTTACCGTTAAGGAGAGGTCCGTCAAGAAGATAGTTTACAAGAGGTTCATTTTTGTCAAAAAACATCTCGTAATCCTCTGTTTTACCCTCACAGTGATATGCCTCATGAGAGCCAATGGAAAAATACATTTCTCCGTCGGTCTTGTTATTTACAACATATGTAACGGAAATTTTATTTTCCCTAAGTTCGTATATAACGCGAAGTTCAAACTCAAATGGATATATTTTCAGGGTTTCGGAGTCAGATTTTAGAAGGTAGACTGCACGCGCCTCATCTGAGTTTTCAAGAGTAAACTCTTTTCTCCTTGCAAATCCGTGAGGAGTAAAGTCGTATACTTTTCCGTTGTGGAGATACTTGCCTTCA
The DNA here is from genome assembly GCA_045661145.1 of Clostridia bacterium. GTDB lineage: Bacteria > Bacillota > Clostridia > UMGS1883 > UMGS1883 > UMGS1883. The sequence continues at coordinate 7,736 of JAZRFC010000080.1, forward strand.
CTAAGGCGTCCGCATACGGGAAAAAGAATGGGTGCCTGACCTTTCCACCATTTTGGGTCGCCCTGCCACAGTCTTTCTTCGCCGTTTTTATCCACTATACTTTTAAGTTCAGCACCCATACTTCCTATCTGAACTGTCAGAAATTCGTTTTTCAAAGTTGTACGCTTATCCATATTAAACTCACCTCACTACGCAAAAACTGTCACCCCCGGAAAATCTCCGAGGTGTGACAGTTAATACGAAGTCACTATCAATCTTCGCAACAATCGCTGCAATTTTCACAATCGCAGTCAAACTCGATTTCAATTTCCTCGTTACAGCCCGGGCAAGTAATCTTATCACAATCCTCTAATGTTTCAAGGTCAAGATAAATCAAATCACCGCAATTGGGACATTCAACGCTGAATTCGTCATCTTCTTCGAAATCATCTTCGTCCTCGTAAAAAATATCTTCGATTTCTGCAAGGTCTTCGTCAACTTCGTCAAGCTGTGCCTGCATTTCATCCTGATACTCTTCGATTTCGTCAATTTCGTCTGCAATATCTGCAATAGCTTCAACAATTGCCATGAGAAGCTTGCCTTCTTTAGTGGTTTCGTCTATATCGAGACCTTCCGCAAGACGGCCGATATATGCCATTTTTTCTGTTAAATAGCTCATGTTAACCTCCAAAAATTTTAATTTGACATTTTGAATGAAAATTCTGTCAAAAGCAAGGGCGTGTACCTTGTTTTTGACTCCTTGCAAGGACCAGCACGGTGAGTGCCGCGCGAGCGAAGGTCCTTACCTCGAAAAAGAATGTTTTATGGAATAAAACTTCTTTTTCGAAAGGATGACTTTGTCATCCGCTTTTATGCTCTGCCAAGGTATTCTCCTGTACGGGTATCAACTTTGATTACTTCGCCGTTATCGATAAAGAGAGGAACCTGAACAACTGCACCTGTTTCAAGTGTAGCGGGCTTTGTAGCACCTGTTGCTGTGTTACCTGCAAAGCCGGGCTCTGTTTCTGTGATTGCAAGCTCTACAATGTTCGGAGGCTCGATAGCAAAGATATTTCCCTTGTAGGAAAGAATCTTGACCTGCATATTCTCCTTAACAAACTTAAGAGCATCGCCGAGCTGATCCTGGCTAACGGGAATCTGCTCATAGCTTTCGGGATCCATGAAGTAGAAAAGATCGCCGTCGTTGTAAAGATATTCCATATCTCTACGGTCAATATGTGCCTTGGGCATTTTATCTGTGGGGTTGAAAGTCTTTTCAACAACACCGCCGGAAATTACGTTCTTAATCTTTGTTCTTACGAACGCTGCACCCTTACCGGGTTTAACATGCTGGAATTCAATTATCTGGTAAACGCTTCCATCATATTCAAAAGTTACGCCGTTTCTAAAATCGCCTGCTGAAATCATTATAATACTTTCCTTTCGTAAATAAAATTACCTATGTTATAGTTTACAACATTTTCCTCAAAATATCAAGTATTTTTTTAATTATTTGTTATTTCAATAAATATCCCCTTGTAAATGCGGATGGCTTTACAATGTCCGTTTTGCCTTTATACATTTTAACTGTGTTTTTGGCTTCTTCCCCTGATTCCGTTGTGAAAACCAATCGTATTCCCGATACACCGGTTTTCCTTACTTCATTCAACTTATCAGCCATAAAGGTAATGCGTGAATTAAGCACGGTATTAAGGTGTGTATCCTTATTGCCTATAACAGTAAATTCTGCACCCGTTTTATCCTTTATGCTGATTGGCTTTGTGCAGCCGCATTTGCCCGTTATTCCCCGTATAAGGCAAGCACGGCTTGTCATAACTGTCTGGTATCCGTGACAGAGTATTTCGCAGGGAATATCGGTTTTTCTCACAATCTCCCTGACAGCACCGAGGGAAAGCTCGGGAGAAAGGGTCAGGGTGTCACAACAATCAAAACAAGATGCACTGACGCTGTTATATATGTTATTGCTCCAATCGGCGCACACCCGTCTGCCAAGTTTTTTTGCAAGGGCAATCATACCAGAAGTTGAAGCATAAACTCCGTACTCTGCAGGTATTTCGGATAACTGTTTTTCTACGGATTTTTCATCCAACACAACCTTAGGGAGCAGTACATAGCATCTCTTGTCGGGTGCTATTTTCTTCCACAGAGAAAGTGGTACCAACACACGGTCTGCATCCTTTACCCCGTCAAACTGTTCTAAGGTCATAATCTCCACGGCAACATAGAGGGATGTTTTCTGTTTGTTTTTCTCCATTGGATATTCAAAGGAGAATGTGTTTCTGGGAACAATCTCTCCCCTTTTTTCCTGAAGAAGCCCGGCACACTCCCTGCGAAGACGGTTAAGCTCCGACACGGGGAGGGTAATGTTTTCGTCTGCAAAAAATTCAAAATCACGAAGTTCAAAAGGAGTCTGCCCCATTTTCCCGATTTGCGCACAGGCACGTTCCTCACTAAGGGGTGTATTCTGCGCCGTTTCACCCTCTGCACCGAATACTTCTACGATAAAATTTCCGTCACTGAGGGTAAGAACGGAAGGATTTCCGTAATGCAGTTTTAAAGAAGCATCTACGGGAATTTTTTTATTCTCAACTCCCTCACGGAAAGAATTTCTCGCTTCTTTTAAAACGGTATCGTCTGCACGCGAAGAAATGTTGTCGTTGCTCATTGTATAATTCATCATTTCAGGTGTATTCTGCCCTGCAAAATACGCCTTGGTAAATCCGTCACCTCGGACAAAAATCTTTTTTAATTTATCCTCGTCCTCCAAGGAAAGATTCTCAAAAGAATCAAGATATTTTCGGTATATTCCCGTTACAGTTGCAACATATTCGGGACTTTTCATTCTGCCCTCTATTTTAAAACTCCTGACACCTGCATCCGCCATTTTTTCAAGGTTATCGGCAAGGCACAGGTCACGGGGACTTAAAAGATACCCTTTATTTTTACCGCAAGCGTACATCTGTCTGCAGGGTTGTGCGCACATTCCGCGGTTGCCGCTTCTTCCGCCGATAAAAGAGGACATAAGGCACTTTCCCGAAAAGCTGATGCAGAGTGCACCGTGGGCAAATGCCTCTATTTCTGCATCTGTTTTGGTATATATGCGGTTAATTTCTTCTTCCGATAATTCACGGGATAAAACCACACGGGAAAAACCTCTATCCTGAAAATCCTTTACATCGTACCAATTACTTGCTGTAAGCTGTGTGCTGGCGTGTATAGGCATATCGGGACATACCGTTTTTGCAATCTTTGCAGCACCTAAATCCTGTATTATAAGAGCATCCACGCTGCACTCTGCCGCCATTACAACCGACTTTTCAAAAAGAGGAAGTTCATCC